>NZ_CAPDXS010000039.1:0-1282 GCF_948601915.1 uncultured Acetatifactor sp.
GATTTAGGAGAAAATATTTTTAGAACTTGCTGCCACGTAAGTGGCTTGGTACAATCTATCGGAGAACATATGGAATTTTATTTGCAAACGAGATAAATGTAGATAAGGAAGAGAATTGATATGACATACGTTTTGACAGATCTGGTCTGGCTGTTTTTCATCTACTCCTTCGCGGGCTGGTGCGTGGAGGTGTGCTTCGCCGCGTTCAGCCGCAGAAAGTTCGTGAACCGGGGCTTCGTGAACAGCCCCTACTGTACCATATACGGCTTCAGCGCTGTGGTGTTCGCGGTGTTTTTGCCGGAGCTTACGGACAATCTGTTCTTCCTCTTCCTGGGAGGACTGCTGCTGGCCTCGGTGGTGGAATACACCACAGGCATGCTCATGGAGAAGATTTTCCGCAGGAAATTGTGGGATTATTCTGAAATCAAGTACAATTTGGGCGGCTATGTCTGCCTCCGGTATTCCCTGTTGTGGGGGCTGCTGGCCGTGGCCACCATGCGCTTCCTGAACCCGGTGCTGTGCGGTCTGCTGCGGGGCATCCCCCGGCCTGTGACTTTGGTGGCGCAGTGGACTGCCGCAGGGCTTCTGGCGGCGGATTTCATCACCACCTCCATGGCGGTCCTGGGCATGAAGGTCACAGCGAGGCGCCTGTCCCAGCTCTCCGAGGGCATGCAGCAGACCTCCAGGCTCCTGGAGAACCGCCTCACCGCCGGGGTGCAGAAGCGGATGCAGCGCTCCTTTCCCTCCATCAATCCAGAGGACATCGCGGCGGACATCCAGGCGAAATCGGAGCGGGCCAAGGCGGGGCATGCGGTGTTCGCGGAAGGGTGCTGCTTCTATAAGCTGACAGCGCTGTTCTTCATCGGGGCGTTCCTGGGGGATCTGACGGAGACTGTCTTCTGCCTCCTGACCACCGGGGTGCTCATGAGCCGCAGCAGCGTGGTGTATGGGCCTTTCAGCATCGTCTGGGGCCTGGGCTGCGCGCTGCTGACCCTGTTCCTCTACCGGTATCGGAACAGGAGCGACAGGCACATCTTCCTGGCGGGCACGCTGCTGGGGGGCGCTTACGAGTATGTCTGCAGCGTGTTCACGGAGCTGGTCTTCGGCACGGTGTTCTGGGACTACAGCGGCTTCGCCTTTAACCTGGGCGGGCGCATAAACCTGCTTTATTGCTTTTTCTGGGGGATTGCGGCTGTGGTGTGGCTGAAGATGATTTATCCGAAGCTGTCGGATCTGATAGAGAGGCTGCCGGTGCGGGCGGGGAAGATTCTGTGCAACTGCC
>NZ_CAPDXS010000039.1:1292-35166 GCF_948601915.1 uncultured Acetatifactor sp.
GCCTGATTGTGTTCATGGTCTTGAATATGGCCGTCTCCTCCCTGGCGCTGGCAAGGTATACGCAGCGGCATACGGACGGCGCCGGGAAAGAAACGGCTGAAAGCGCTGCCTCCGCCGACAGGGCCCAGGATGATGATCCGCTGACCGCCTTTTTGGACGAGCATTTCCCGGATGAGCGGATGGAGCGGATCTATCCCAATGCGAAGCTGGTGGAGTGAGCGGGAGGCAGCGCAGCCTCCTGCCCGTTTTGCGCAACTGTCATGGCATCAGCCCCTCTCGAGGAATTCGGCCGGTGCCATGATTTCAGGATGTTCCAAACCGGATTCCAAAAAATCCTTATCGCCAGTCACAAGGATATCTGCCTTTGCCATAAGCGCTGCACGTAAAATCGGGCGGTCCTTTACATCCCTAATCTGGGATTCCGATACATCTTCATCCACTGGAACCGGCACCAATTCCAGTGTCAGCAGTGCGGTTGAGAGAAATCTGTCCAATGCGGCAAGTCGCATCGGAAATTTCTTATTGAATACCCGCTTCATTTCGTCTACATTCTGCTCACAGATCAGACCGTGGTTAGGATAGGAAGCAGCTTTTACATAAGCCTGATAAGGCACGCCACTGGCGCTTAACGCCGCAGATATGAGGACATTTGTATCAATCAGGACCCTCATAGATTTTCGTCCTCATTCCTTAATTCTTTCACAAGCGCCATGACATCGTCATCAGACATAAGACCGGCACGTTCCGCCTCTCCCACCATTTCACTTTGGAGCATCTGCATGGCATAGACGGCTGAGTTCACAATGCGGACAGTACCTCCTTCCACAATAAAAGAAATCCGGTCTCCGCTTGTTACGCCAAGCACCTTACGGATATCCTTCGGAATGGTGACCTGGCCTTTTGCCATCACCTTTGCGTTGTCAACAAAAGCGTGTGCGTACATATCTTTCGCCTCCTGTCTTTTTGGATAACCATCCTTCCATCATTACATGACACGGAAAGTAGGGATTTCCCTACTTTTATTATATGCGGCTGTCATGAAAAAATCAAATAAAATTGCTGAATGAAATTTGTTTTTCGGACGCCCTCACCGACAGCAGATCTCCCCGTACATCTCCGGCCTCCTGTCCCGGAACAGCCCCCAGCTGAAGCGCATCTCTTCTATGGCATCCAGGCCGAAGGTATGCATGATCGCCTTCTCCTGGTCCCTGCCCGCGTCCTCCAGGATCTCCCCTGTCTCGTCCGTGATGAAGGAGGAGCCGTAGAAGGTCAGGGCAGAGGACTGGCCGTTGTTCTCCTTTGAGGGCGCCACGGTCTCCTGCCCGATGCGGTTAGCCGCAACTACCGGCACCACATTGGCCGCGGCGTGGCCCTGCATGCAGCGCCGCCAGTGGGGCATGCTGTCGCACTCTATGATGGGCTCGGAGCCGATGGCCGTGGGATAGAGCAGAATCTGCGCCCCCATCAGGGCCATGCACCGGGCCGCCTCCGGGAACCACTGGTCCCAACAGATGCCCAGGCCGATTTTGCCGTAGGCAGTGTCCCAGACCTGGAAGCCCGTATTCCCCGGGGTGAAGTAGAATTTCTCCTGGTAGAAATGGTCGTCGGGGATATGGGTCTTGCGGTATACGCCCTTCAGCTCCCCGTCCGCGTCGATCATGGCCACGGAATTGTAGGTCACGTTCCCCGCCCGCTCGAAGAAGCTCACCGGCAGCACCACCTTCAGTTCTGCGGCCACCTGGCGCAGCCGGCACACCGCCGGATTCTCCCACACCGTCATGGCCAGCCTGTAGGAATCATAATTCCGCTCCTGGCAGAAATACCATGTTTCGAAAAGCTCCGGCAGCAGAATCACCTGGGCACCGTCCCCGGCTGCCTGCCGTATCCATCCTTCCGCCGCCGCCAGGTTCTCCTCCCTGGAACGGTTGCAGTACATCTGCACCGCCGCCACCGTCAACTCCTGTCCCATACATCCTCCACCTTTCTATCAAAATGCAAATACCTCAATATATCCGCCAATCCTTCCAACATACCATCCCCAGCAGCACAACCAGCCGGCAAACCGCCGCAACCTGGAAGAATGCCCTCACAAAGCAAGCCTTGTTCGCTTGGGCATTCTGACCTGTGAAACCGGCTCGCAAAGCGAACTTGTTCGCAAGCGAGTCGTATTTGCAAGCGAGTCGTATTCGCAAGCGAACCTTGTTCGCTTTGAGAGCCTGGAAGTTCCTGGCGGACGTCCTAAAGAGGTGGGCTATGCCCTCTCTTGGCCCCCTAGAACTTCTTCTCACACCGGCACCTGCTGGGTGATGCAGTGGATGTTCCCGCCCCCGATCAGGATATCCCGGGCGTAGATCTGCACCACCTCCCTGTCCGGAAACAGCCCCTGCAGGATCTCCTTCGCCGCCTGGTCGGCAGGATCCCCGAAGCCCGGCATCACGATGCTGCCGTTGGCGATGTAGAAGTTCACATAGGAGGCCGCCAGCCGCTCCCCCGCCGTCCTGGTGGGCTGGTCCCGGCAGGCGTCCAGCCCCCGGCACTCCTCCTCCGTGACGGTCACGGGCTGCGGCAGGGGCAGCTTGTGCACTCTGATTCTCCTGCCCTTCGCGTCCAGGGCCTGCTCCAGGTAATCCAGGCAGGCCCTGGACATGGCGTACTGCACGTCCGTCCGGTCCTCCGTCCAGGCCAGCACCACCTCCCCCGGCGCGGTGAAGGCGCAGATATTGTCCACATGCTCGTTGGTCTCGTCGTTGTAGATGCCCCGGGGCAGCCAGAGGATCTTCGATACGTTCAGATACGCCCGCAGCACCTCCTCAATTTCTTCCCTGGAAAGCGCCGGATTCCGCCCTCCGCTCAGCAGGCAGCTCTCCGTCACCATGCAGGTCCCCTCCCCGTCCACATGGATGGAGCCGCCCTCCAGGATGAAGTCCCGCTTGCAGTACACGTCCTTCTCCAGCAGGTCGCAGAGCTTCCGCGCCATCTGGTCGTCCTTGTCCCAGGGGAAGTACAGGCCGTCGTGGAGGCCTCCCCAGGCGTTGAAGCCCCAGTCTATGCCTCTTATGACACCTGTGTCGTTTTTTACAAAGGTGGGCGCGTAGTCCCTGGCCCAGGCGTCATTGCTGGACATCTCCACCACCCGGATATGGGCGGGGAGCAGGGCTCTGGCATTGTCGTACTGGGCCCCGCTGGCGCAGACCGTCACCTGCTCCGACCTGGCGATGGCCTCGGCCACCTCCGCGAAGGCCCTTCTGGCCGCGTATCCGCCGTACTGCCAGGAGTCCGCCCTCTCCGGGAATATCAGGATGCAGCCCTGATGGGGCTCGAACTCCGCGGGCATCCGGAAGCCGTCCGCGGACGGAGTGGAAGCTTTGATGATTTCCATGACTTAACCCTCTCCGGAAAAAAATTCCTTAATTTTTTTAATTATTTTTTTTATAATTCCTTAAGTCCAAGGTCAAACTTTAGACACATTTTCAGGGTATGATAGAGACATAAACAAAGGAGCTGTTGAATTTTGATAAACAATGGTCAGGGTTCTGTCAGCTTCGACTAATAGCAATACCGCGCAAGCGGTTTTACTATAAAACCTTTCCCTTTCATGTTTTCTTTTATATTTTACTCCTTTAAAGGATCCGGGATGCCGGATCCTTTTTGTGTCGCAAAAAACGCCCGCCCCCGCCCCCAACGCCGAAAAGCGCTTTTCGCTCACAGTTTATAAATCCTTAAGCCCATGGTCAAACTTTGAACACATTTTCAGCCTACAATGGATAATAAAGGAAACAACAATACTGCGTAAGCGGTTTCACCATAGATAACCTTTCCCTTTCATGTTTTCTTTATATTATTTCACTCCTTGAAAGAGCCTGGGGCACCGGGCTCTTTTGATGTCATGGAAAACATGGAAAGATTTCCCCCTGCCGCTCCGCTATGACAGCCTCTCTCTGAAATCCCGGTAGCCGAACTCCTTCACGATGGCGCATTCCCCGTTTTTCCTGCGCAGGGCAATGGCCGGCAGGGGCATCCCGTTGAAGGTGTTGTTCTTCACCATGGAATAGATGGCCATGTCCTGGAATACCAGCCTGTCCCCCTCCTTCAAGGGCCTGTCGAAGGAATAGTCCCCGATGATGTCCCCGGCCAGGCAGGTGGGCCCGCCCAGGCGGTAAGTGCAGGCCTTCTCCCCCGGCTCCCCGCTTCCCCGCAGAGGCGGCCTGTAGGGCATCTCCAGCACGTCCGGCATGTGGCAGGCCGCGGAGGTGTCCAGGATGGCTATGTCCATACCGTTGTGGAGGGTTTCCAGCACCTCCGCGATCAGAAATCCGGCGTTCAGCGCCACCGCCTCCCCGGGCTCCAGATACACCGTCAGCCCGTATCTGTCCTGCATCCTCCCGATGCAGCGCTCCAGCCTGGGTATATCATAGCCCGGCCGGGTGATATGATGGCCGCCGCCGAAATTGATCCATCTCATGCCGGCCAGGTATCTGCCGAACTTCTCCTCCACCGCCTCCAGGGTGGCCTCCAGGGCATCGGCGTCCTGCTCGCAGAGGGTGTGGAAATGCAGACCGTCCAGAAGCTGTAAGGAACCACGATGCAGCCCGGCCTCAAAGGCTTCCAGGGTCACCCCCAGCCGGGAGCCCGGGGCGCAGGGGTCATAGATGGCGTGCCCCTCCTGGGTGGAGCGCTCCGGATTGATGCGCAGCCCCATGCTCTTCCCCGCCGCCTTTGCCCCGGGGCCGAACCGCTCCGCCTGCTTCCAGGAATTGAAGACGATATGGTCGCAGCAGCGCAGGATTTCACGGAATTCCGCTTCTTTATATGCGGGCGAGAAAATATGGTTCTCCACCTTCCTGCCCCGGGCCCTAAGGGGCTTTGCCATCTCCTCGGCGCAGAGCCTGGCCTCGTACAGGCCGCTGGCCGTGGCGCCGCAGAGGTACTCCCCGATCAGGGGATACAGGGCGTACATGGAAAAGGCCTTCTGGGCCAGCAGGATCCTGGCTCCTGTCCGGTCCATGACGCCCTTCAGTATCTTCAGGTTTTCTTCTATCAGAGCTTCGTCCACCACGTAGCAGGGCGTGGGCAAAAGCCGCTCCATGTCCGCCCATTCCGCTTCTGTCATTTTCTGTCCTCCTGATGCGCGCAATCCATAAACCCCTTTTTGCGAAGCCTTTGCGGTGCGGGATTGTCTGCGCCGTCAAATCCTCCTGAGCCTTTCCAGCACCGTCCTGGCACAGTCCTCCACGAAGGCATCCATCTCTTTTTCCGTCAGATAGGGATACTCCCGCTCCAGGTTCTCCCTCCCGGCCCTGTAAAAGCCCGTGATATACACCCTGCGGTCGTCAAAGGCATCCCTTCCGAAGATATCCATGTAGGAATTCACGAAGCCCTGGGCGGCCTCATAGACGGCAAACGCCCGAAAGTCCGGATGCTTTTTCAGATAGACAAAATCCAGGTCGTACCAGTCCCTTTTCATGGCACGGTTCAGTTCGTCCCTGTCCCCGTCAAATGCCTGGGAATGCTTTGCCAGTTCCGGCCGGTAGATACGCCAGGCCCATTCCTGGTCGGTCAGCAGATGGACCAGGTAACCCAGGAAGAAAGAGTATTCCTCCACGTTGTAGGCCTGCCGCTGTCCTTCGCTGAAATACCGGTCCAGGAAAGCCCGGACATCAATCTCCTTGGGCTCCCCATCCCTGTTTATCCGGAAATGGGACACCCTGCTGTCCGGCGTATAAGCCGTCCAGTCCGCATTGGGCAGGCCGCTGTCCGGCGCGATGTTCCCCACCACGAACTGGGTCTGCGCGATTCCCTCCAGGCAGTCCAAAAGCCGGTCCGCTATCCGCAGATGTACTATCCATGTCGCCATGTCCATTCTCCTCTTTCAGGTACGGAACGCCCCCTCGGAGCTTCCGTCCATGGTATGTCTATACTACCATGGCTGCCCGGGCTATTCAAGCTGTTTTTTATCTGTCGGAAATGTGTTGACATAATTCCCGCATTTTCGTATAATACTGATAGAGGACAGAAATGTCCCAAAGAAGCGGTGTACCCTACCATAAAGTGGGAGTTAAAGAAGCGGTGTACCCTACCATGAGTGGGAGCCAAAAAAGCGATGTACCCTACCATAAGTGGGAAATAAAAAGCAAAGGGCTAAGCTGAAAAACTTAGCCTTTTTGTGACGAAAGGAGGAATGCCCCTTATCCGCTCCCAAGAAAAAACATTTACATATGAAGAATCAACCGCAGCGAATGGGGCGTAATCAATTTCAATAACATGATTCCTGTCCCCTTTGAATGTCTGATATCACTATGCATTATGCCCGAAGCCCAAGCCATCCCTTTACTGTTTCCACAGCATAACCAACCGCCTGAGCTATCTTCTCCGCATCAAGCCCCATCTCATATAACTTTTTAGCGCTTTCCTGAGCCTGCATAAGCCTTCCATCCTGCTCGGATTCTTTCCTCATTTCCTGAATCGCCTGGCACACATTAACCACCTCGTCTTCTTCATCATATTTTATGCCCGAATTTGTAATCGCTTCAATCACATCTGCCGCCCTGCGCTCCACTTTCCGGAAACGCCTTTCATTGGCCGCCAGCACCCTGCTTAAGTTTTCCTTATCCTTCGAATACTTGATGAACAGCATGACCTCCCGCAGGCTGGACTGGAATTTCATGATTTCCTCATCCGCCATCTGCGCCGGAGCAATCAGCCGCACATGGTAATTGTCCATGCAGGCAAGCACCTCCGGGTCTGACACATCCATCATATCAAACAGGCTTAACGGCCCATCCCACTCTTCCGAGCCGAAAAATATAGTCACCGTGATGGATGGTATCAGTCTGTCTTCAGCCCAAAAACCGCTTAAGAATTCACCTGCTCCTGGCGTTTTTCTATCCTCACCGGCAGGAGTTTCCCCCTGCTCCTTTTTCCGCTTCATTTCCTTCCTGTGTGACTTTGCCGCCTCTTCCACCTGCCCTGCATACTCCAGCGCGTCATAGAGATTGTTCCTTACAGCCATGGCATAATGAATCTCTGCCTGGTTCTCCGCGCCATAAAGGACATATTCCATCTTCCCATCCGTCATTGCCGCATACAGCTTCTGCACATCGCGGAATTTCTGGACGGGAACTACTGCGCCGTCCGCACCGTATGGCAGCGCTATCTTCGTGGAATCACGCTCCGTGAGCTGCTCCGGTAGAATCACCCGCCGCCCGCCGTAAATATAGTAATTAAAAATATCGGCAAACACGCCTGCATCTTTTACATAATCCTTTGTAATCGCATCTGCTCTCAATGGCATCTACCGCCTTTCTCATGACTGGCAGACCTCCCATCAGATTCCCGTCTCTGCCACGGTTCCATTATACTAAAGGAGCTGGCTTTTTTCAAGCGTATCTGAGCCGCTTCTTCGATAACGTTATTTTTCACCGCTGTTTTTTCTTTCGGAAATGTGTTGACATAATTCCCGCATTTTCCTCAGCCTCATCCCCTCACCCCTGCTCCAGCCGCAGCCGCCTGTAGATCAGCACGGCACATCCCGCGGTCACCCATTCCGTAAAGCAGAACGCCCACCATACCCCGTCCGCCCCCAGAAAGGCGGTGAACAGGTACGCCGCCGGGATGATCACCGCCCCGTAGCGCAACAGGGAGATCGCCAGGGACTGCCCTCCCCTGCCCAGGCCCTCCAGCGCGCCGCAGCAGGTGACGGAGCATGCCGACAGGACGAATCCCAGGCTGATGATCCGCAGGGCCGTCCCGCCGATCCCTATGGTATCCGGGCTGTCCGTGAACAGGCCGATCAGAGCTTCCGGCATCAGCCAGGAGACCACGGTGCCCGCCAGCATGATTCCCATGTTCATGGCCAGGGCCGTGCGGTAGATCCTCCGCACCCGCCCGTATTCCCCTGCGCCGTAATTGTAGCCAAGCAGAGGCCTTATGCCCTGGATGATGCCGTTGGCGGTGAGATAGATGAAGGTCTGCAGCTTGTAATACACCCCCAGCACCAGCACATATTTCTCCGAGAAACCGGCCAGCAGCCCGTTCAGCACCGTAATCAACAGGGAGGGCAGGGCCAGGTTCAGGGTGGCCGATATCCCCACGGAGTACAGCTTTTTCACGATTCCGGCCTCGAAGACCATATATTTCCTTCCCAGCCGCACCGGGATGGGCCGCAGCACATAGAACAACAGGTACACCGCCAAAGTGACGCACTGTCCGATTCCGGTGGCATAGGCCGCCCCGGCGATGCCCATGGCGGGAATCGGGCCCGCCCCGAATATCATCAGGGGGTCCAGCAGGATATTTGCCACGCAGCCGCACAGCATGCTGAACATGGAGACTTTCATCTTCCCCGCTGCCTGAAAAATCTTTTCAAAAGACAACCCCAGGGCGATGACAGGGGAAAAGAGGAAAGCCCTGTCCGCATAGCACAGCGCCAGCTCGCCGATGGCTCCACTGGCAGTGAAATTCCGCAGGAACACCGGCATCCCCAGGATACAGACTGCTGCCAGCAGGATGCCCTGGAGGAAGCTCAGGAGCGTCCCCACCGTGGCGGCCCGATTGGACCTCTCCTGCTCCCCCGCCCCCAGATAGAAGGCGATGACGGCGTTCATGCCCACCCCGAAGCCGATGGCGACGGCATTGATCAGGTTCTGCACCGGATACACCAAAGCCAGCGCGGTCATGGCCTCCTCGCTGACCTTCGCCACGAAATAGCTGTCGATGATATTGTACAGCGCGTTCACCGCCATGGACAGCACCATGGGCAGGGACATGGACACCACCAGCGGCAGTATCCTCTTTTCTTTCATAAATGTCTGATCCATCCTTTTCTCCCTTCTCCTTCCCGCCCCGGAAGCGGCCTCGCCTGTCCGCGCAAAAAAGCCACGCAGTCACTCTTTGCGACTGCGTGGCGAAAAAAGATTTCTCTTGAAAAATCCACTCCCCGGAGGGTTTTATAGAATTTTTATACCATATTTCCGGTCAAAATGCAAGCAAAATCGGCTGGGCAAATCAGAGTTGGCTTCTGCCTCTCTCCATGCATCCCATCCCTCTTTGGATATTGCAACCTCGATTTCAGAATCAATCAACACAACAGAAGCACCGAACTTCGGTGCTTCTGAATATCATATCATTTATTCTGCACCCTTGAATGTATCAGGATAAACAATATCTTCTAGCTTGACCTTATGGTCTATTCCACCAACTTTTGTTATAGTAATGATTTCTCCTTCCATGGACGTTATTTTCCAATCATTGTCATCCACTTTTTCTCCTGTATCAATATCCTTACAGTCAGCAGAAACAGTTACCGGAAACAGGAGTTTTTCTTTGGTATCATTTGTGTACTCGGTCAAATCAGATACTTTTACCCAACCTATATTATCGCCGCCATCAAATGTGAGATAGCTGACCAATACCCATTTTTCATTTCCTGCATACACCGCCGCATGTACCCTGACTAATTGATATTCTAAAACACGATTGTATTTAATAGAATCGATAGGAATGCCTTTCACTTCGACATTTTCCAATGCCATTATGTAATGATTCTCATAATCAAGCTCAAAATTGGAATCAAATGCATTTGTCATTCGGAATTGCTGAATTCCTAAGCTTTCATTGACAACTGTCTCATTTTTCGATTCCATGTTACTATTGGTCTTATCCTCCGATTTCCCACAACCAAACAGCAATATCATAGCAAACAAAATAAAAATCAGTTTATTGGTTTTCTTCATCATACACCTCTAAAATTTAGAAATTGCTTTGTAACTATTATTGCTCAGCTGATTATATGTCCAAAATGTTAACGGGGCATTGTATGGCGTCTGTTCATAACAAGTTACATACTTATCAAAATAATGTTATTTTACTCGGTTATTTTACCCCGACAACAATCGTGCCGGACGGTTTTATCTTATCTCCGGTCATCAGGATAATCTGCAGCGACGTGTTTTCCGTGTCCCACCTGTAGCCTTTGCTTGCATACCCATCGGAAGAATTTTCCATTTTGTCCGTTTCCTGCCCATACAGCGATGTCAGCGTCTGCACCTGCTCCGCAATCCATTCCTCGTAGTCCTCCCCCAGATGGAAGCTGAATTTGACCGTTGACAGGCCGCCATCATGGAACTCAAAGGCGGCAGTGGCGCTGCGGCCCCCCAGCTCGAAAGGGGTATCTGCATTGTATTCGATGTACTCGCCATCGGCTTCCCATTTCATGCCCTCCGTAAGCTCATATGGCAGGGCCTTTTTCACATCCTCCAGAGACGCCCCCCACGCTAACTCGCCGAACTGGTATTCGCCGTCCGCGCTCAGCTCATCCAGCGGCACTGCCTTAGGCCCGCTCTCCTTCCTGGCCAGCATAAAATATGCCGCAAAGGCAAGGACGACAATGACCAATACGATAACAGCTGCCATTAACAAAGATGTCTTTTTCTTCATGAGATGCACCTCCTAATAAAGCGTTAAAAATATATTTGTATAATCATTATAGATTGTTTTTAATAAATGCACAATACGTCGTATTAGTTTCCAATACGCCCAATACACCCCTAGCCAATCGCCAATAAATCACTACAAGATGCCGCCTGTCTGTTTCATATCGATTTCCATCACCTCAGATGGCCTAATCACAAGTGGGAGGAGTCCCCCTCCCGCTCGCCTTTCCACACATTTCTTTGTGTCTATCTCAGCCCCTTATCCTATGGTTTCCTTATGATTCCTCCATAGGACACACATCGTATTCCCCTTTGGAGCATTTTCCATGACTTTCCCAGCAAGCATGATACTCCCCCTCATATCCTATAGCATAACAGTATGGACACATGATTGCACCCTTGCTGCTATAATAATACGCATAACAGTCCGTCTCAAATATCCCTAAAAAGCCTCTGTGATAGCCATGGTCAGTCAAAATACGTTGATCCGCGCAGACAGATACCATAAACCATGAGCAGTCTGGACACATCATACGTGGAGAGATGCCATTATCCAGCGGGACGTTTTCGACCACTTCGCCCAGGCAGTCCTCATTATCGTGCTCCTCCGCATAGGGTTCCAGGCTCTTCTCGAACTCCGAAAGGTCGTAGGCTCCTACCTGCAGGCCTGTAGCTGTCAGCATGGAAAGCACCAATGCAACCGAAAACAATCTTCTCATCTTTTTGAACATACTCTTTACCTCCTCGTCTTTCGTTTGTTTGCCTTAATCATAACTTGTAGTCTGCAGAGCAACGAGTTAAGTTAATTCTGGTATAACCGCTCAGGCGGAACGGCTTTGCGTCCGGCCATCGGTTATATCGTTATAGTACACGATTTACTACAATGCTGCAATACGTCGTATTAGTTTCTTTTTTCGCAACTAATACGACATATTGCATTGTATTCCGTCTTCATGGTACAATAAAGCCAATATATAGACAAAGGAGGAAGTCATTTATGAAGCACAAAACCTTAAAATCTATTCTGTTTTCATTTGCCCTGGGCCTGGCGCTGTATGCCACTGTACTTCCGGATACGACCCCGGAGCCGAAAGAGCCTGTCCCGACTGCCAGTCCGGCTCCGGATGCGACGGAAACTCCGGCAGATGGGATTGGGGCAAAAACTTTTGCCGACAAAGATGAATGGAATTCATGGTAAAAATTTCGCCTCTCTGACCTGTAAAAATTCCTCAAAATTGTAATCATATCTAAACCGCACCAAAGACTGGCATAACCGGAAAGCATTATTCCATTTTGGCCGCAAAACATCAAACAACTTCGGCTCTTTCGAAGCTATTTCATATGAATTCCACGCATATCGATAAAGCATCGAAGCAACGGAATCAATCAGGGGCCATTTGAGACAATTGCAAATGGTCTCCTCATTCATTTTCACCGCTGTCTTCAGGCATCCTCTGTCATCCAAATAATTGTCATACCCATCCATCAAGATGCCATATCCACTATGTGCTATCCCCGTCCTGCCCCTCTGCTGCTCCAAAGAAAACATAACCGTGTCAAACCATTTCCCAGCCTCCTCCAAACGTCCCAGCCTACGGTAGACCGAAGCGATATTGCTGGCGATGATGCTCTCCTCCCGCTCGAACACCCACCATTTCAGGTCCCTGCCCTCCTCCGGAGGCACCGTGCAGTGCAGCGCCTGGAACAACGTCTCCAGCGCCTCCTCCAGCGCGCCCTCTTTCTTCCACTTCATCAACGCCTCCCAGAACAGCAGCTCCTGCCTCACCCTCGGATATGCCGCGTCTACCTTCCTGCGGAACCTCTCTATCTCTATCCATACCCTGTCCCATTCGCAAAGCCTGATCAAGGTAGAAATCTGCTGCCGTAATTCCAGCACCTCCACGGAGTCCGCCTCCACCATGGCCGTCTTCCAGCCGCCGCATTTCCCGTACTGCCGCATCAACCGCTGGTAGTTCTCATAGGAGGGCTTGTGGACTCCTTTCTCTATCTTCTCCAGCTGCCGTTCCGTCACGATGATTCCCTCTTCGTCATGGATGGCCCGGGCCCGGGATTTCCCCTCGCATTTGCGCAGCATCCGCAGCACCACGCCGATCTCCCTGGTATTGTCCACGGAAATCCCCTGCCAGATCCGGTATCCCGGATAACCGAACCATTCATACAGCCTCCGGAAGGCCTCCCGGAACTCCGCCGCCTGCTCCAGGTATGCCGCCTCCCCCCCGTCCCGGGGCCGCATCCGCCCCATCAGCTCCAGCAATGGCAGCAGGTAGCTGTGGCTGTTGTTCCTGCGCAGCATTTCCAGGGCCTCCCTGGCAAAGGCGAATACGGGCTGCCCAATCCCTCTCCGGCCCTGCAGCGACAGCCATATGCCCAGCATGGCCGTCTGGGGCGCTATCAGGGCCTCCACCCGCTCCCGCCAATGGTGCGCCTTCGGGTACCTGCGGACAGCCTGCCAGAGCTCCCAGGCTTCCTCCTCCCTGCCCCGAACCATCCGCGCCGCGGCCTCCAGGAGCACTGCCTCCAGCTCCGACGGGGCCAGCCACAGATCCTCCATCCCCCGCTCCCAGCCCTCCGGAACCGTACAGCACACCGCCCTCCGGGCCATGTCGGACAGCCTGGCGGCATCTGCCTCCTCCCCGTCCCGCCTCCAGTCCAGGAGCGCCAGGAGCGCCTCCGCCTTACATAGGAACTGTTCCTCCAGGGGCTCCCTTTTCCCGTACACATGCCTGTATTCCCGCAGCTTCCCCACCGCCTCCCCGGGCCTGGCGGGCAGCAGGAGGCAGATGTCCTCCCGTCTGCGCCACCTGTCCAGCTCTTCCGCGGAGGCCACCACCTCAAAGTAGTCCGTGCCCACGCCCATGCGGTGCATCAGTGTATCCCCGGGCAGCTTTGTCCAGCCTATCCTGCCGGTTTCCATGTGGCCCAGGGCCGTCTTGCTGAGGATGCCCCTTGCCAGCTCCTCCCTGGATATGCCCCTTTTCTCCCGCTCCTCCTGCAGCATCTTGCCGCATATCTGATTATATTCCCTCTCGAACTTGATTCCGGACTCTGCGTCCTCATGATTTCCCATAACCGCCTCCATGCCGCGGATCCCGCTTTTTATACTGCGCACCGGTCAAATTTGCAGTACAACCCGACTGCAGACCGCCGACCAGCCGCTTTCCCGGGGACGCCACTGTAAATCCTGGCGGTCTGCAGTATATCATAGGTGTATCTTCAGTATAGCAAGGATCCGCAGCCGGGTCAATCCTTGTGTCGATTGCAAATGTTTGATAATTCATTTACCGGCAGGACAGGATTCAACGAAAAAGCATGCTGCCCGCTGCCGAAAGAGCAGAACCGCTCCGAAGCGGTGTCCCCTGCATAAATGGGAATCAAAAAAAGAGCCAAGCCGAAAGACTTAGCCCTTTTCGTCAACAGGACAATCCGTGCCGCCCGGGGAATGACGCCTCCCGTCCTCCCTACTCCAACCGGTTCGTGGTAATGAAGTCCACGCCCCACGCCGCCAGCCGTTCTGCCTCCGCTTTGTCGTCGCAGGTCCAGCAGTTCACCAGGATTCCCTCTCCGTGCAGCTCCTCCACGATCTCCTTCGTCAGGGCCTTGTAGTAGATGTCCAGGTTCAGCCCGTAGCGCTTCAGCGTGTCCAGGATCTCCCCGTTATATTCCATGGTCAGGTAGTACAGCCCCTGATCCGGAAGGAGGTCTCTGAGGCGGATCATATTGTTCAGGGCGAAGGAGATGAACACGACATGTTCCAGGTAGCCCAGGTCTTCGATCTCCTCCACCAGCCGTTTGACGTCCTCCGGCAGGAATTCGTTTTTCAGTTCCAGCACACACGTCTTACCGTATTTCCTGCAGATTGTGATATATTCCTTCAAATTCGGGATGATCAGATCCTGCCTGTCCTCCAGGCATACGTCCTGTGCCGCTTCCGCCGCGGGGCACATGTCCTTCAGGGCAATCCCCCGGACAGCCTCATAGTCGGATTCCTCCACCCTGACATCCTCCCGGGCCACACGCCCTGTGGTGTCGTCATGGATGACGACGAATCTGCCGTCCTTCGTCACATGGGCGTCCGTCTCCACGCCGTAATAGCTGCGGTTCCCGGCGGCCACGAAGGCCGGGATGGAGTTCTCCGTCTCCAGGCCGCTTAAGCCCCGGTGGGCGATCATCCTGGTGCTGCCGCTGTGGATTTTTATGGTGTCCATATCTGCTTCCTCCCTTTTGTGTTCCAGATTGTCCTTATCATACCACCTGAGGCACTGTTTCGCAATGAATTTCTATTGACATTCCGGCAGAATATGGTATGCTTGTCCCAACCACCGCTACAGCACCCCCAGCCAGTCCAGAGCATTCCAGATGCCGTCCTCCATCACGTCCGTGGTCACATAGTCCGCCAGATCCCTGATGCCCTGTGTGGCATTGCCCATGGCGATGGCAGTCCCGGCGCGCTGCAGCATCTCCAGGTCATTGCTGCTGTCGCCCACGGCCACCGTGTCCGCCATGGGAATCCCCAGGGCCTCCGCCAGCTCCTCCATGGCAAGGCCTTTGGAGCAGCCCGCGGGTATCACCTCCCAGAAGCCCCGGTCCCTGTCGATAAAGTCCAGCTCCTCCGCGAACTCCTGCCGGAAGCGATCCAGCCTGGAATCCTCGTCCACATACATAAATAGCTTGTCGAAGCGTCCGCAGGCCTCTTCCCATGCCCCGTACTTTCTGCGATACCGCACTCCCATATGATGGCGGAAGGCATCTGTTCGGAATTCCGATAAATTCTTGCTGTAATTTTCTTCACTTCCCTCCAGAAGGGCATCGATGCCGCAGCGATCCAGCGCCTCCATGATTCGGCGGCCCTGCTCCATGGAAAATGTCCTGTGCCAGAGGACTTCCCCCCGATACCGGGCCATACTGCCGCACCCCAGCAGATACCCGTCAAAATCCGCCTGCCCCGGAAGCCAGTCTGCCACCAGCCTCCATGTCCTGCCCGTATTGACCATGCAGATGTGGCCGTTGTCCCTTGCTTTTCCTATGGCTTCCTTCGTGCTCTGTGCCAGAACCTGTCCCTTATCGCCGATCAGCGTCCCATCCACGTCGAAAAATATCAGCTTCATCCTCCGCTGCCTCCCTGTACTTTTAGGCTATATAAACGGCATTTATACTGCACACCGGTTAAATTTGCAGTACAACCCGACTGCAGACCGCCAGCTAAGCACTTTCCCGGAGACACCACTGTAAATCTGGCGGTCTGCAGTATAATTCTTGCCAGCCGCATAGCACAGCAAGTCATGCCGTTTATCCGGTTTTTGAGCAAGATTTTATTGCCACATATATATTATAACGGATTCGGGAGGATCTGTCCACTGCTTCGCCGCGGATGCCGGATATCGGGGCTGCACCCCCAGCGGGCCTAATCCAGGCGATAGGGAGGGCAGGGCTTTTTCCCGCCAAGGTCCAGGAGCCATGTCAGCAGCAGGAGCGCCCCCACAGTGGCTCCATACACGAAAACTGCCATCCCCTCCAGGACGAACAGGGCAATGATGGGCACTGCAGCCGATACCAGCCCTATGACCACCATCACGAAGGCGGAAGCCCCCTGCTTCACCACCTTGACCTCGCTGTCCCAGTCGAAGACGGGGAATTTCTCGTTCACCGCTATCCCCGCCCTGGCGCCGAAGAGGATATAGGCCGCGGGCACCGCCAGCAGGCACACCGCCTCTGGAAGGCCCGGGCGCAGCGCCACGAGCAGCGCCGCCTCAGACACCAGATAAAAGGGCAGCGCCACGATCAGCTGCAGGGTCACCTTGCTCCAGATCAGCTCCCGCCTGCTCACCGGCAGGGTCTGGGTCATCCACCAGCTCTTCCCCTCCATGGACAGGGAGCAGGCGGTCAGAGGCATCATCACGGGCATGGCCCCCAGCAGCACGGGCAGCGTCCTGTCCACCGCCCCGGGCAGGCCCAGCAGCCGGTCCACAGCCTCCCTCCCCGCCAGGGCCACGCCCACGGCCAGCAGCACCATCATCAGCTCTCCTGTCAGCGTGTTCACCACATAGACGCTGGAGGCAAAGTAGCGCCTCCCCTCCCGCTCCACCAGGCTCCGCATGACGGATTTGGCCTGCAGCCGCTCCATCTGATAGTTCCCCCGGGCCTCCCTGGCGCCCAGCATCTGGCATACGCGGCCGTAAAAGCGCCCCAGGATTTCCAGGAAAATCAGGAAGCACCCCAGGGACACCCCCAGGAACAGGAGCAGCCATGCCGCTTTCCCGGACACCATGGCCTCGGAGATCCAGATAGCCGGGGGATAGAGCCTGCCGATCTGACGCTCCATTTGCAGCGCCATCTCCTCCATCATGGCCCCCAGCTGGCTTTCGTCCAGCCTGCCCAGGCTCATGCTCCCCACCAGAACGACGCACACGAAAATCATGGTCAGCAGGATGGAGGCCAGGTTCCCCCGCTTCCATCTGCCGGCGATGCCCGCAATCAGGGCCCCCACCACGGAAGCCGCCGTCAGGGGCAGCAGGGGCAGGAAGAGGATGACAAAGAATCCGTAGAGATAAAAAGTAAGACCCGGCCTCTCCGCCACACCGTACACCGCCATTCCCGGCAGCATCACCACAAGCCCCAGCGCAATGTCCGTCAGGTACATGGACAGGAACCGGCTGACGATGATGCTCTTCGCCTCCACCGGCAGCGCCACCTGTTTTTCATAGGATTTCTGGTCAAAGAGCATAGGGCCGGCCTTGGTCATGGTGAAAAAGAACGTCACCAGCGATACCAGCATGCCCAGAACAGCAGGGACGAAATACCCCATGCCTATGGATGTGAGCCCGTAGCTGGTCAGTCCCACATAGCCCGCCAGCATCAGGATCAGGAGCACCCAGAGCGCCCCCATGAGGCAGAAGCGGAGCTTCTTCTTTCCGTCTCTGGTATGGCGGAATTCGTTGAAGCCGAACATTCCGTACAGGGAAAGCTTTGTCAGTAGCCTAATCTGCCTTGTCATGATGGGTCACCTCCATAAATACGTCTTCCAGGGATTTGTCTCTGGTGAGCTCCTTTGTGTCGCCCTCCACGATCAGCTTTCCGCCGGAGATCACCGCGATGCGGTTGCAGAGCTTCTCCGCCACCTCCAGCACATGGGTGGAGAAGAAGATGGCGCTGCCCTTTTCACAGAAGGCATGCATCTTGCGCTTCAGCAGCAGGGAGGCTTCCGGATCCAGCCCCACGAAGGGCTCATCCAGCACCAGGAGCTTTGGCTCGTGGATCAGCGCCCCCGTGAGGGCCAGCTTCTGCCGCATGCCGTGGGAGTAGGTGGACACCAGGTCTCCCAGTACGGAATAGATGCCGAAGTCCTCCGCCTCCCTGCGGATGCGCTCCTCCCGCGCCTTACCGGGTACCTGGTAGATGTCCGCCAGGAAGTTCAGGTACTGGATGCCCGTCAGATACTCATAGATGTCCGGGTTGTCGGGGATGTAGGCCATGGCTTTCTTGCAGGCCAGGGACTGGGTGCGCACGTCCTTGCCGTCCACACGGATTTCCCCCTTGTCGAAGTCATGGATGCCCACCACGGCCTTGATGGTAGTGGTCTTCCCGGCGCCATTGTGGCCGATGAAGCCGTAAATGTCCCCGGCCCGCACCGTCAGGGACAGATTGTCCACTGCGGTCTTGCCGCCTTTGTAGGTTTTCGTCAGGTTCTTGATTTCAAGCATTGTCCGTTTCCTCCTGTCACTCCCGCTCCTCTGTTGTCCACGGCAGTATTCCTGCCATGTCTTCCGGCCTTCATATGTTTTTTGTTTCTGATTGATATCACTATAATATCACTTTTATATGAACCGCGCAAGTGTTTTGTGTAAAAAAACAAACTGCCCATTTCCGACAACTCTGTTCCGCTTCCTTTATGTCAGCGCCAATTCTTCCGTACACCTCCTATTTGCACATAGCAGCATATTTTCCGTCTTTGTGCAAGGTCATTTGCACAATTCTATTTATACTGCGCACCGGTTAAATATGCAGTGCAACCCGACCGCAGACCGCCAGCCAAGCACTTTCCCAGCGACACCAATGTAAATCCTGGCGGTCTGCAGCATAAATAGCAGCGCATGAAAAGGTTGCAAACCGGCCCCGGCTCCTGTATACTGAGAATACGATATCCGCAAAACGACAAGATTACGGAGGAACTGGCAATGAGACTAAGGACATCCAGCATCCCCCTGATGCTGGAATATGTGGCGAAATCCGGCATGGGGCAGGAAGATCCACAGGCTGCGGCCGACATCTTAGGCCATGAGGACTATCTCTTTGAGGCCAGAAGATACGGCCTGGACTCCAGGGAGCCTCTTGTGTCCTATTTCGCCCGCTTCAGGACCATCGCCCCGGAGGACATTCCCGAACTGAGCCCTGACCGCAGGACCGCCCTGCGGGACAGACATGGGCTGTGGCTGGACTGCGCCGCCCACCCACAGAAGTACCGTGACAGATACCGCAGGCTCATGGGCATGCTGACAGAGGAGAATCTGCAAAACCTCCAGGACAGGCTCCGGGCCGCTTTCCCCGGCGATGTGTACTTAGATGATATAGATATAGTCTCCACCCTCAGCTTCGGCCCTTCTTTCGGCTATGTGCATGAGAATGCGCTGCACCTGGATCTGTTCGGCGTCGAGACATACTGCGCCATGGAAGAGCTGCCCTATGTCATCCTGCACGAGATGCACCATCTGCAGACAATGAAGCTGGTGGGCAGCTATCATTCCTTTACCGAAAAATTCAGCGCTCTTGAGCGGTACATCTTCCGCTTCACCGGCGAGGGGATGGCCATAAAGTTCTGCAACAATGCGGAAGGAATACTATCCAAAAGGATGAACCCCGGCCTGGATGCCAATATCGGCATTCCGGCCATGGCCATCCTCAACAGGCATTTTCCGGAACACCTCGCCCTTTTTCAGGACACTGTCAGAAGGCTTGAAGGCGGCCTGATTTCGGAGAAGGAGATCGACGAGCAGTTCAGGACATACTGGTGGAATCCCCACCTCTATCCGGAAGAATCGGCATCTCTGGAACAGACGCCTATCTACAGCTTTGGGAACGAGCTCTTCGGGAGCATTTATGATGCCTTTGGCCTGGACGTGATGTTCCAGTGCTTCTACCATCCGTGCAAAACACTGGAGCATTTCAGGCCTTTGGGGTGATTGCCGGGCTTACGGCCCGGAAAGAAAGGAGAACAGCAAATGGAACAGCAGACATCCGAGAACTACCGCGCCCAGAACAAGAAAGCCTGGGAATATTCCGCCTATGATTTCTGGATGACCCACTCCGGCCCGCCTGCCGAGAGGGCCAAAGAGGCCGTGGCGAATCCTCTGCGCATGCTGAAACAGTTTGCGGCCTACTTTGACCGCTATGAGGGCGTCCGTGTGGCCAATATATGCGGCTCCTGCGGGAAAAAGGCAGTTCCTCTGGCCCTGCTGGGCGCGGAGGTGACGGTATTCGACATTTCGGAGGACAACCGCAGATATGCCATGGAGTTCGCCGGGGCCGCGGGTGCGGATATCCGTTATGAAGTGTGCGATGTGTTGGAAATCGACCCGGGGCGCTACGGCGGCTATTTTGACATAGTGTTCATGGAGGGCGGCATCCTGCACTATTTCCACGATATCGACCAGTTCATGAAGGTCTGCCATACTCTGCTGAAGCCCGCCGGGAAGATGATCTGCAGCGATTTCCATCCCTTTACGAAAATCGCGGACCTCCTGGAACTGGAGCAGCCCTCCAGGGGGTATTTCGACACGGCTGTCTTCGAGGGGGAGATGGCCCATGCGCGGTTCTATGAGGAGCCTGTGCGGAGCCGGATGCCCAAATGCCTCTACCGGAAATATACCGTCAGCGAGATCATCAATTCCGTCATCGGCTGCGGCTTTGCGCTGGAGCGGTTCGACGAGCACCCGGCCTGGACCAATGACAGGGTGCCGGGGGAGTTCACTTTGGTGGCCAGGAAATGAGCAGCCCAGGCCTCCGTCCGGAAGTTCTGTGCGATATGACGGATGCCGTCACCGAGGACACCAGATTTACGGAACGGCTAAAAGAGCCGATAAGACCCTGATATGTCACAGGTAGCCTTGTCTGTTGCGCAAAAAAGATTTGCCTGTCTGGCGTATGTCAGGAATCCACCCATTCCTTCATTCCGCAGACAGGCATATCATTCATTCAAGCAATAGAGCCCCTATCATCAGGCCTCTGTTCCCGCCAGAACAGCAATGTCCCTTACCCTTTCGCCCGTTCCACCCAGGCCTCCCGTCTGGGGTCGGCCTTGACCTGGGAATCGTCCGGGTTGCGCCATATGGGCCAGTCCTCCGGCTGCTTTTCCACCCTGCAGCTGAGCCCCAGGCCCTTTCGTCTCTGCCGGGAGCCGCCTCCAGGGCCTTCCCGTGTTCGTATGTCTTGACTCATGCAGCCTAACCGGTATAAGCCTTCAATTCCTCCAGAAATTCCTGATATTCCTCATCAGACCAGTAGAATGTCAGCTCTTCTTCCGTAAAATCTTCCGGCTTGTCGCGCATGAACTCCTTCCCGATATCATACCCGAACCTGCGCAGCACAGCTTCGGCAAATTCCCTGAAGAACATGCCCACAGCCGTTATGACATTTCCGTCTTCAACCACTCCCTTGTGTATGAAATTATCTTTTTCCACAAACGTAAAAGCGTCTGCCATCTGCATGAAATACCCCGAGGTGAACTTCCTGCCGTTTAGGATTCCCGCTTTAGACAGCAAAATCGGAGCGGAAGAAACAGCCGCGAATACGATATCTGACTGCATTCCGCCCCTGAGGAAATCAATCAGCCCATCATCGAACAGCGCAGGCAGCGGGTTGACTGTCCCCGGCAGAATCACGCAGTCGTAATCTGTTATCCTCGCTTCTGCCGTTGTCCTGGTGGGGAGGACACACAAACCCTCCTCGCTTACATATTCCTTCTTTTCGCTTGCGATAAAGTCAATCTTCTCACCGAACCAGATCGTGAGCGCAGATGTAAGACAGGTTATCTCCTGCAAAGAGAAGTCCGGATACAATAAAACCGCGAATTTCCTCATCCCTTTTTCCTCCATTCCTTTTCCCCCATTCCTTTTCCCTCATCGTTTTCAACTCATCCGCCGTTTCCGCGCCGCAAACTCCGCGGCCTCCCTCACCCAGCCCATCAGCTCCCCGTCGATCTCCGCCTCCCTGGAGATCAGGACATGATGGGTCCAGCGGTTGGGATAGGGCTCCACTGCCCCGTCGATGCGGGGGGATTCCACCTGATGCCCCAGCCCGAAGGTGACGACGATATAGTGCTGCGGCCGCTCCTTCGCTTTCCGCACAGGCAGGAAGGACACGAAAGCGAAGTTATGGCCGTTGGAAAATGCGATCTGGGTCTTCTGCACCCTGACCTGCACCTGGCCGACCTCCGAAAACAGCTTTTCGGCGAAGTTCTGGTACAGCGCCAGGGCCTCCGGCTTTCCCTCAAAGAACATGAGCGTATCCTGATTCATGAAGCTGACCTCCCCGCTATTTTCAATCCAATGCCAGCAGGCATACTTATTGTCTAATCCACCAGAACCGGATTCTCCTCCACCACCCAGGGCAGGCCGTACTCGTTCAGCGCCTCCATGAAGGGATCCGGGTCGAATTCCTCCACATTGAACACGCCGGGCCTCTTCCAGTTGCCCTCCATCACCAGCATGGCCCCGATCATGGCGGGGACGCCGGTGGTGTAGGAGATGGCCTGGGAGCCCAGCTCCTTATAGCATTCCTGGTGGTCGCACACATTGTAGATGTAGACGGACTTCTCCTTCCCGTCCTTCACGCCTGTGAAGATGCAGCCGATATTCGTCTTGCCCACCGTCCTGGGGCCAAGGGAGGCAGGATCCGGGAGCAGGGCCTTCAGGAACTGGATGGGCACGATCTCCCTGCCCTCGAACAGCACCGGATCCGTGCGCAGCATGCCTACGTTCTCCAGGCATTTCATGTGAGTCAGGTAGCTTGTGCCGAAGGTCATGAAGAAGCGGATGCGCTTCACGCCGGGGATGTTCTTCGCCAGGGACTCGATCTCCTCATGGTGCAGCAGATACATGTCCTTCTTCCCCACCTGGGCGAAGTCGTACTCCCGTTTGATCTCCATGGGCTCCGTCTCCACCCAGCGGCCGTCCTCCCAGTAGGAGCCCTTGGCGGACACTTCCCGCAGGTTGATCTCCGGGTTGAAGTTGGTGGCGAAGGGATAGCCGTGGTCGCCGCCATTGCAGTCCATGATATCGATATAGTGGATTTCGTCAAAATAATGCTTCAGGGCATAGGCGGAGAAGACGCTGGTGACCCCGGGGTCGAAGCCGCTGCCCAGCAGGGCCGTGATTCCGGCCTTCTCGAAGCGCTCCCTGTAGGCCCACTGCCAGGAATAGTCGAAATACGCGGTAAATCCCTCTTCCTTGCATCTTTTTTCGTATACGGCCCGCCAGGCAGGGTCTTCCGTGTCCTCCGCCTCGTAGTTGGCGGTGTCGATGTAGTCTACCTTGCAGGCCAGGCAGGCCTCCATGATGGTCAGGTCCTGGTAGGGCAGGGCCAGGTTCAGCACGGCCTTGGGCTGTTCCCTTTCTATCAGGGCGATCAGCTCCTCCACATTGTCCGCGTCCACCTGGGCGGTGGTGATCTTCGCCGCCGTGGCGCCCGCAAGCTTCTCCTTCAGGGCATCGCATTTGGACACCGTGCGGCTGGCGATGCAGATCTCCGAGAACACATCCGCCTTCTTCGCACATTTCTGGATAGCCACGGCAGCCACGCCGCCGCAGCCGATTATCAGTATCTTAGCCATTTTCTTCTCTCCGTTTCTTCTTCCAATATTCCGATATGCTTCCTCTGCACCGGGGTACCAGTCCCGAACATGCTTCCTCACCGCAGCCTGTCTCTACACATCTTTTTCCTGGTTAATCAAAGCTGGGGTTACATAAGCACGAAGTCTGCCCTCTGCTGTATCTTCTGTACTTCCCTCATTCTCTATCAGTATTGCGGTTGTTTTTGACGTATACGCGATGTCTCTTCACCGCAGCCTGTCTCCATACATCTTTTTTCTAATCAATCATGACTGGGTTTGCATCAGCACGAAGCCTGCCCCTCTCTTACCCCTCGTGTATCTCCACCTTCCGCAGCAGCCGCTCCACATAGGCCGGCAGGCAGAAGGCCCCCATGTGGAGCCTGGGCGTGTAATACCTGGTCTCGATCCCTCTCTCCAGCCAGCGCTCCCCGTCCAGGTCGTGGACCGGATGGTATCTCCTGGAGGCGAAGCCGAAGAGCCAGTGCCCTGAGGGGTAGGTGGGGATATGGGCCTGGTACACCCTGCTGATGGGGAAGCTCTCCACGATGCGCTTGTGGGCCCGCATGCAGGCCTTGGCATCCGCCTCGTAGAAGGGGCTCTCGTGCTGGTTCACCATGATGCCGTCCTCCCGCAGGGCCTTGTAGCAGTTCCCGTAGAATTCCTTGGTGAACAGAGCCTCCCCCGGCCCGAAGGGATCCGTGGAGTCCACCACGATCAGGTCGTATTCATCGGCCTTTCGCCGCACGAACTTCATGCCGTCCTCATAGTAGATGTGGACCCGGCTGTCCTCCAGGCCGCAGGAGACTCCCGGCAGATATTGCCTGCATACGGTGACCACCTGTTCGTCGATTTCCGCCAGGTCGATCCGCTCCACCTCCGGGTACTTCACCAGCTCCCTGACGATACCGCCGTCTCCGCCCCCGATGACCAGGACGCTGCGCACACGCGGGTGCACCGCCATGGGCACATGCACCATCATCTCGTGATAGATGAATTCGTCCTTCTCCGTGAGCATCATGTAGCCGTCCAGCGTCAGGAACCGCCCGAACTCCGGGGACTCGAACACATCGATCCGCTGGAAACTGCTCTCCACGCCGCATAGCTGCCTCTCCACCTTGATGGAAAGCTTTACATCCGGTGTATGCTGTTCCGAAAACCATAATTCCATACTCACACCTCCTTCGCGCTCAGGCGCGATTTACGCAACCGCCCCGCCATACCGCCCTGGGCGGAGCTCCTTCCCCTACTTCCCTCATGTCCTCACAGAGGTAAAAAAACATATACTGCATAACGCTGAATACTGCCTAATGTAATCATGCGAATGAACCAGTCAGCGTTATGCAGTCTGGTTTCACGGCAAGTGAAATCGTTAAGCAGTATAAATACCGCTTCGGAATAAGGCTCCTACACAATGCGCCCCTTAGGCCGGGGCCCGGAAGTCCCTGCCCGGCATCCCGAAGAGACGGGCCACGTCCCTCCTCACCGCCGCAACCTCCTATGTCATCCACTCCTCCCGCAGCACGTTCAGCCGCTCTATCCCCGCGTCCTCCGGCCCGGTCATGGAACAGCCCTTCTCCTTCGCGTAGACGATGTACTCCAGTATCGCATCCGTGATCTCCTCCCCCGGTGCCAGGATGGGAATCCCCGGCGGGTAGCACATCACGAATTCGCTGCAGATCCGCCCCCTGGTCTCCATCAGCGGCAGCGACTCCTTCTCCGCATAAAATGCGCTCTGGGGCGACACCGCCACCCTGGGCTCGATATATTCCTGCGCATACATGTCCGCATTGCTTCTGCCGTATTTGCGCTTGATTTCCTCCAGCGCCCCGATCAGGCGCTCTGTATCCCGCTCCCTGTCCCCGATGGAGATGTAGGCCAGCACATTGGCGATGTCCCCCAGCTCCATCTGGATATCGTACTCGTCCCGCAGCAGGTCGTAGACCTCGATGCCCGCCAGTCCTATCCCTAAGGTGTTGATCGTCAGCTTCGTCCTGTCGAAGTCGAAGATGCTGTCCCCGTTGATCAGCTCCGAAGCGTAGGCATAGTAGCCGCCAATCGCGCCAATCTCCTTTCTGGCATACTCCGCCAGCGCCGTCACCTTGGCGAACTCCTGCCTGCCCCGCAGGGCCAGGTTGTGGCGGGAGATGTCCAGGCTGGCCAGCAGCAGGTAAGACGCACTTGTAGTCTGGGTCAGGTTGATGATCTGGCGCACATAGCCCGGGTTCATGTCCGGCCCCGTCAGCAGGAAGGAGCTCTGGGTCAGGCTCCCGCCGGATTTATGCATGCTCACGGAAGCCATGTCCGCCCCGGCAGACATCGCGGAGACCGGCATGTCCGCCCCGAAATAGAAATGCGTCCCGTGGGCCTCGTCCACCAGCACCTTCATGCCGTGCCTGTGGGCCAGGGCCACGATGCTCCGCAGATCCGAGCAGATGCCGTAATAGGTGGGATTGTTCACCAATACCGCCACCGCGTCCGGGTGCTCGGAAACCGTCCGCTCCACCTGGGACAGCTTCATGCCCAGCGCGATGCCCAGGCGGCTGTCCATGTCCGGATTCACGTATATGGGTATGGCCCCACAGAGCACCAGGGCATTGATGACGCTCCTGTGGACATTCCTGGGCAGGATGATCTTGTCCCCCTTCTTGCAGGCGGCAAGCACCATGCTCTGGACGGAGGACGTGGTGCCGCCCACCATGAGGAAGGCGCAGGCCGCCCCGAAGGCATCCGCCGCCAGCTCCTCCGCCTCCCGGATCACGGACACCGGATGGCAGAGATTGTCCAGCGCCTTCATGGAGTTCACGTCGATGGACACGCACTGCTTCCCCAGAAGCTTTGTCAGCTCCGGATTGCCCTGTCCCCTTTTGTGCCCCGGCACGTCGAAGGGCACGATCCGCTCCCCCCGGAATACCTCCAGCGCCTCGTAGATCGGCGCCCTCTCCTGACGCAAATGTCCCATCCGTGCATATCCCCTTTCCTGAAATCCATACGCCTCCCGGAATCCGAATATCCCGGACCGTCCCTATCCCCGGCAGCGCCCGCTTTATGCCATAGCCCCGGCAATGGGCGGCCCTGACGCGGCTCGCAGGACAGCCCTCCCCCGCAGCCGGAATCCTTTAACCAGCCCAGCCCTGTCCCGGGGCTCAGGGGGAATCAAATACCCCGCTGCAAGCAAAGGGACATCAAGCCTGCAACGCTGCAGAGCTGAAAGCGTCCTTCGGACACTTTGGTATTTGCCCCTTCGCGGCATTCGCCAACTGGCCTTGCAAGCACGGCCGCCTGGCTCATTGCTCGCGGGAAATCAAATACCCCGCTGCAAGCAACGGGGCATCAAGCTTGCAACGCTGCAGAGCAGCGGGGTATTTGACCCTCGCGGCATTCGCCAACTGGCCGTGCAAGCACGGCCGCTTGGCTCATTGCTCGCGGGAATAAATATTCCTCCCGCTGAATATCTCTATCATCTCCCGGCGCAGGTTCCCCATGATCTCCAGCCGCAGCTTGGGCGCCAGCTCATAGACGTCGCTGTTGAACAGGTAGTTCTGAAGGTCGATCTCCTTGATCAGCATTTTCGTGTGGAAGAGATTGGCCTCATACACATTGATGTCCACGGCGTCATACCGCCGCAGGGTGGCCCCGTCGATGAAGTCCTGGATGGAGGTCATCCTGTGGTCCATGAACAGCTTCTGGCCCGCCACGTCCCTGGTGAAGCCCCTGACCCGGTAGTCCATGGTGATGATGTCGGAATCGAAGGAGCCGATCAGGTAGTCCAGGGTGGACAGGGGCGTGATCTCCCCGCAGGTGGCCACGTCGATGTCCACCCGGAAGGTGGCCAGGTAGGTGTCGGGATGGTACTCCGGGTAGGTGTGGACCGTGATGTGGCTCTTGTCCAGATGGGCCAGGACAGTATCCCCCATGGGCATAGCGGCATCCCCCGGGGCGATGGCGGCATCCCCCATTGCAATGGTGGTATCCCCCATGGGCACCTTGCTCTCGTCCGCAATCAGAATGGTGACGGAGCTCCCCTGGGGCTCATAGTCCTGGCTGGAGATGTTCAGCACCGTAGCGCCGATCATCTCCGTCACGTCCACCAGGAGCTTGGTCAGACGTTCGGAATTGTACTGCTGGTCGATATAAGCGATGTAGTCCTTCTGCTCCCGCTGGGATTTGGCGTAGCACACGTCATAGATGTTGAAGCTCAGGGACTTGGTCAGGTTGTTGAAGCCGTACAGGGTAAATTTCTCGCTCATGTTCTCTCCTTTATCCTTCTCTTCCGGCCATTGGAACGCAGGAATTTTTCGTAATCGAGTAGAGAAGAACTTCCTGCTACTCGCCGCGCGGCCCGCGCGCCGCTCCAGCGGCACATTCCAAGCGCCATAGCGCTTTGCGCGCGGGCCTGTGCATGTAAAAAAGCAAGCGACGCTTCCATCACTTGCTTTTTAAGTCTCTGTCTCTTTTCCTTTTCCTGTCCAGGCCTTCCGGCGAAAGGACGCGGAACGAAATGAATAGAACAGATATATGGTTTTTAGAGTCTATATAGCAAATATTTTACTTTTACTACTCTTATTGACCGTTTCACAAGTTAGATGTGCATCAGCACCGGTTTATAGTCACCAACTTATAAAATTTGAGCTTTTAACTCAATCAATAAGGCAACCCAGTTGCCAAAATATTTACATGGAAGACTCTGTCCCTCTGTTTTCCATTTCCGTATGCTTGTACTATACCATACCCCCGCGGGTTCGTCAATCGGATTCCGCAAGATTTTTCCGCATTTGGCGGCTTACCGGTTACCGTTCACCCGGTGCCGCCGCGAGGTGTTTTCATGCGTATCTTGCATGAAAATCCCGAGACAGCTCACCCCACGATGAACGCCACCGTCCCCATATCGTTCTCCTTCAGCCCGCGGAGGTTCTCCTCCAGGGAGCCCTCCCGCAGCTCCAGGGCGTAGCGGAATTCCCCGAACCCGGAGAGATCCATCTTGAAGTTGGTCTCCCAGGTATTGTTCATGATCCAGCTATACACGGGGCGATGGTTGTTTTCCTCCCTGTTGTCGCACAGCAGAATCGGATGGTGCTCCATCCGGCCCATGTAGAGCAGGGAGGTGTCCAGGGCATTGATCAGGATTCCCTCCCCGCCCCTCTGGTACAATACGCCCTGATCCGCCATATAATACTCCATGTTGCTGCCCGGAAGCTGGTCTACTCCCGGCCGCATGGCCACGCCGCCGTTGTGGATATGGAGGCTGCTGCCCGGCAGGTTCAGGGACAGGGGCATGTAAAGACTCTCGATGTCCGTGCTCAGGGTCTTCGCCACCTGGTAGGCGAACTCTATCCTGGGAAGCTGCCTGTAAAGCTTTATGATTACACTGCTGTGGTACGTCCCCTCCAGCTCGAATTCCAGCTCCACCCGGTCAAATACGGGGCCGTGGTCCAGGATCTTGATATCCTTCAAATCCGCCTGATACTGCTCAGCGTGGAGCCCCCTGATATTGCGCCCCAGGCGGCTGCGCTCCCCGTAGACTCCCTTACGGATCTCCGTACATTCGTAGACGGGTGTAAAGAAGCTCTCCAGCCCCTCCTTCAGCATCTCGATGCCGCCTTTTTTATGGTAGAAGGAAGTGATGCCCTCCCCTATCCGGTACCGAATCCGGAACCAGTCGTTCTCCAGGCCGTAGGGGAGCTTATACGTCTCCGCATCATAGGTGTTCACGATATCCCGCACGCGCTCCGCCCCCACCCAGGCGGCGCGGGTATAGAGCTTCTCCTCCGGCGCGGGCTGCTCCTCATAGTCGAAGACCCGCTCCTCCAGGGGCCCGAACCGTGCCGCAAAGCTCACCAGCACGCCCCTGGGATGGGAGGAGAGCTGTACCGTGAAGGTCTCGCCGGTCCGGGCATCCCACACTTTCACGCCGGGGAGGCTCAATGTCTCCACATAGAATTCCACCGCGAACAGGCCCTCCGTGGCGCTGGTGGAGACGGCCTTCACCTGGCCGCTGTTATTGTAATACCGCAGGATGTCCCCCAGCAGGTGGCACTGCCCGCTCTTTCGCATGGCCGCGGCCTCATGGGCCTTGGAGGCGTAGCTGGTCTTGCGGATGTCCAGGTTGGTCACCATGGTGTCGTAGGGATCCGTAATCGTGGCGGAATGGCCCCAGGTGTGCTCCGCGTACAGCAGGGCATTGTCCTCCCCTGTCCGGGCCAGGCCGTCGTCCCGCACCCCCGTCTTCTCCTCCAGCCGGTCGCAGGTGTGGGCCAGCCGCAGGGCCTCCCTGTAGTGCTTCACCGCGTAGGGGGTGCTCCCCACGCCGTTGCCCCACCAGTCGTTGATGGCCCCTCTGTACACAGGCGCCTCCGCTGTCTGCTCCCGGATCAGGCCGTAGAGCTCCTCCAGGGTCACCATCCGCAGCTCCACCTCCCCGCCGAACCGCTTATTAAAAGCGTTCACCGTGGCGATGACGGCCGGGTTGGCGGGGGCATTGTCGGAGAAGACGCCGCTGACGCTGGTGATATAGAAATCATAAGGGTAGCCGCTGTCCTCATACTCCCGGATGCTCTCCGCAAGCTTGTCATGCAGGGCGTCCAGCGCCGACGCGTTTTCTTTTTTCCCGAAATAGCTCTCGGTCATATAGTTCACGTTCCGGTTGAACACGATGCCCAGGGCGTTGCCCAGGTTGTAGTGCTCCCCGTTCCACACAAGCAGCCTGCCGCCCCCTTCGCTCTCCCAGAAATAGGGCGTCTGGTTCTGATAGAGCGGGTACATGCCGTGGTGGGTGTGGATATTGGTGAACAGGAACTCGATCCCGTTCTTGATCAGCGCGTCCCTTGCCCCCAGGGATATCCCGTTGATGTCCGCGTTCATGGCGGCCCGCACAGGCAGGCCCCTGCCGGTGAACAGCGTCTGCATCTCGGCCGTCCTGCGGTCCAGCATATCCGCGTCCGCCAGGTCGTTGAAGTTCAGGTATGTGGCGGAGATGCCGATATTGCCCTTCCGCACCAGCTCGAAAAAGTCCTCCTGCTCCCGGGGGGAGGCGGACTTCAGGAACTGCTCCACACAGTAGTAGGTCTCGCAGTTCCACTTGAAGTCCTTCTCCGGTCCGTCCTGCTCATAGCCGTTCCTGACGAGCGATACGACATTTCGTATATTATTCACCTGATTATAGATAATCTGTTCCTGCAGATCCGTATATCCCACATCCGTATGGGAATGATGTACGATGTATACTTTCTTAATCATTGTTGGTCACGACCTCCCCATGGCCCAGGTTATAGGTAATCTCCCCCTCCAGCTCCACCTTCAGAACGGTGGTCAAGGGGTGCATCTCCATCTTGTCCGCCCGGATCCATAGGGTGCCGGGGATGCCGCTCCAGGGCAGGGCCCCGGTATAGCTGAAAGTAAGCTCCTCCCCCGTGTGCAGGACGCTGACCCGCTTCACGGGAGTCTTGATGCCCTTCACGCAGAGGTTCTCCGCGGGCTTGTCGTAGACGAACAGGTAGATGGTCTTCTTGTCCTGGGACAGGGTGCTGCCTCCCAGGAACTGGTTGTAGCTCAATCCCTTCTCCGTCTCGTAGATGGCCTCCTCGTTGTCATGGATGAACCGGCCCAAATCCTCCAGCACCTTCACCTGCCTCTCGTCCAGGGTGCCGTCCTCCTTCGGCCCTACGTCCAGCAGCATCTTCCCGCCCAGGGTCAGGCAGTCGCAGAACATGCGGATGATCTGGCGGCTGGTCTTGTAGTCGTTGTCCGAGGGGCGGTATCCCCAGGAATCGTTGATGGTGGTGCAGAACTCCCACACGCCCTTGGGCCCGATCACGGGGATGCCCTGCTCCGGGGTCTCATAGTCCCCGTAGCCCTGGAGCCTGGAGTTCACGATGACGTTAGGGTTCAGGGACTCCAGATAGGCCTTGAACTCCTTGGCTTTCCACTGGGCTGCGCTGCGCTCCCAGTCCCCGTCGAACCACAGGAGGTCCACCGTGCCGTAGTTGGTCATCAGCTCCCTGAGCTGGTTGTTGTTGAACTCCAGGAACTCCTGCCATTTCTCCGGATCCTCCGGGCCTCCCGCCGGGGTGGCGAAGACATCCTTCAGGTGGTCCTCCGGCTTCTCCCCCTCGGGGTACACGGTCCTGTAGCGGGGATCCGACCAGTCGATCAGGGAGAAATAGATGCCCACCTTCATGCCCGCCTCCCTGACGGCTTCCGTATACTCCTTGACGATATCCCGTTTTGCCGGAGTCTTCTTCAGCACGTTCAGATCGGAATACTTGGTGTCGAACAGCGCCACCCCGTCATGGTGCTTGGATGTCATGACCACGTACTGGGCCCCTGCCCGCCTGAACAAGTCCGCCCAGGCTCTGGCGTCGAACTTCGAGGCCGTGAAGCCGTCGCACTGCTTCATGTAGTCCTCGTAGGAGATATTGCCGTTGTGGAAGGACCATGACTCCGACACGTCTCCCACGGCGTAGATCCCGTAGTGGATGAAGATACCCAGCTTCGCTTTCCTGAACCAATCCTGCATCATAATGAAAATCCTCCTGTTTATTGTTTTTCTGTTTATTGTTTTCTGTTTATTTGTGTTTATTGTTTTTCTGTTTATTCTGATGCGCGATGCTCGTGGGCGCCGATTCCCCAGCTTACGGACGGTGCGCATCATGGATCGACGGCAGATTCGGCCGCCGGTGAGCATGTTTGCCCGCTTATACTGCACAACGCTGAATACTGCCTAATATAATCATGCGATTGAACCGGTCAGCGTTATGCAGTCCGGTTTCACGGCAGGTGAAATCGTCAAGCAGGATAAATACGGGTCAGCCCCTGGAGCGTGCGCAGGGATGTGTCCTCTGTAATGCAGACCCGTATCCCCGCCGCCATGCAGAACTCCTCCACCGGGGCCAGGAACAGGGCGGCGCTGCCCATGATCTGGCCGCCGAGGCACAGCGCGTCCGGACGGAAGGCCCTCAGGAACGGCTCCAGCGCGGCCCGAATCCTGTCCCCGAAAGCCAGGAAGCACGCCCCCGCGGCATCGTCCCCCTCCATGGCGCGCCCGGCCAGGGCCTTTCCGTCCAGCGACTCTCCCAGCCGCTCTCTGGTCAATGCCATGAGCCCCCGGCGGGAAATGTAATCGTCCACGCAGCCCTCCAGAAAAGGCGTGTTGTAGATATATCCGTCTTCCGGCACGCCGGGTGTCCCCTCCGCCGCCAGCCTGCCCGCCACGCCGAAAGCGCTGCCGCACCCGGTCCCGATGCATGCGCACAGGACCCTCTCCGCGCCCCGGGCCTGGCCGAAGCCCATCTCCCCCAGCGCAAAGGCCGCCGCGTCATTGGCGAACCGGACGCGCTGCGGCCCGATTCCCAGGCGGCTGGAAATCTCCCGGCGCAGGTCCGCGCCGTAGAGGCTTTCGTATTTGTCCAGGCCCCGGATCAGGCAGATTCCCCTCTCATAATCGAAGGGGCCGGGGAACGCCATCCTGATCCCTGCCGCTACCGCGCCCTGAGGCAGGATTCTGCGCAGAATCTCCGCGAAATGCTCCAGCAGGGCTTCTTTGCCCTTCCCGGCCCGCGCATCGAAATAAAGAGGATTTCCACACGTTTCGCCATTCTTCCCGATGGCTGCTCCTTTGATTTGCGTCCCGCCCACGTCCAGGCATAAAAATACATCCTTCATATCAGCCCGCCATGCCCTTCCTCTTTCCTCTCATCCGGCTCGCCGCCTCCCCTCACCGGTCGATTTCTATCCGGAAGCTGCTCCTGCTGGCAGGGTAATAGCTCTCCGTGTACTCCACTGCCTGGCCGCTTCCGGTATAGCCCCGGGAGACGATGAAGGCCACAGGCTCGAAGGCCGTGATCTCCAGCCCTGCCGCCACCTCCTCCGGCGGCATGACCACCTCCAGCCGCCTGGAAGCGTGGGCCACCGACAGGCCCCGGCTGTCCAGCGCCTCGTAAAAGGAGGTCTCCGTGAAGTCTGTCCGCGCCATATCCGGGAACAGCTTTACGGGGACATACAGAGTGGTGTAGACCACCGGCGCGTTGGCGTACATATTTTCCAGATGCCGTATGCGCACCAGCTTCGTGACCGGCTCCTCCGGGGCCAGCTTCAGGGCGTCCCCCACCTTCTCCCCGGCTTCCTGCGTCCGCAGGCACACCACCTTGGTGCGCAGGATACGGTTCTTCCGCCTGCTCTCCTCCCGGTATCCGGTGACGAAGGAGGTGGATTCATGCACCAGCTTGGACTGGGAGACGAAGGTGCCGCTGCCTTTCACCCGCACCAGAAGCCCTTCCCTGGCCAGCAGGTCCAGAGCCTGGCGCACCGTGGGGCGGCTGACGTCCAGCATCCGGGCCAGCTCGTTCTCCGCGGGTATCCTGGCCCCGGAGGCGTACTGCCCGCTGGCAATCTCCCCCCGGATCCGCTCCGCTATCTGCACATATCTCGACTGCATGGCTCCCCCTTTCCGCACTGTCCGTCCCAGGTTTCTCCGCGCCCTGCGGCGGACGGATTCTGCCGCGCTTTCGCGCTGAACACCGAACACCGAACACCGAGCACCGAACACCGAACACTGAACACTGAACACTGAACACTGAACACTGAACACTGAACACTGAACACTGAACAC
>NZ_CAPDXS010000039.1:35266-35539 GCF_948601915.1 uncultured Acetatifactor sp.
TGAGGCCAGTATAACATTGCGGCACGGATTTGTAAATACATATTTCCAAATTTTATATTTTGTATTGACATATTTCAGATGTTCCTGTATTGTATTGACAGAACAGAAAAGCATTCCGGGCAGAGGAGCGCCGCAATCCGAATCCGGCTCGAAATCCGGACAAAGTCCGGCCGGAAATCAAATACCCCGCTGCAAGCAACGAGGTATCAATCTTGCAGCGCTGCAGAGCAGAAAGTGTCCTTCGGACACTTTGGTATTTGACCCTCGCGGCAT
>NZ_CAPDXS010000040.1:0-9387 GCF_948601915.1 uncultured Acetatifactor sp.
AATTCCTCTCCGTCCTCCAGGCCATATGGTCTTGCGGCAATATATAACACGTCATCTTCTATCCACTCCTCCCCTTCCTCCTTTTCCGTGTCGAGCTCGGCCAGGGTCATCGAATAGATATATGGGGTTATCTGCCTGATATCTTCAAACCGCCCGCTGAAATCGCAGAGATAGCATGTGCCTTTGGGGAAGCCATCGCCTGTGGCATTTTCATGGTCGAAATGCTGTCCGGCAAATGAGCCGTCCTGGTTCAGCACAAGCTCTGTCCCGGAGGAGCTTGCGCCGCTCGCAAACAGAAACTCTATGGGAAAGACAGATGCCAGCGGCATCGCTCCCTCCAGAGGTTCCGGCACAATGTCCTGACCGTCTTCCCGGAGGGCGATATAGGCATCATTGGCAGAATCATATTGATAGATGTTATTTCCGTCATCTGTTATCGCATAATTGGCTATCAGCCTACCAGCGTCCTGTCCGGCGGACTTCCGATATCTTACCTCAAAACGATAGACCTTCCTCTCCCCGACCATTCCGTCTGTAGGATCCGTGGGTTCTAACACATAGTCAGCCGCCCATTGGCCTGCGTCGGACAGATACCTCTGCAGAATTTCGCCCGCTTCTTCGCCGGAAATCTGTTCCTCCTGTGCTGCGGTTCCCGATTCCGTCCCTGTTTCTGCCCTGGTTCCCATCCCTGCATCCGTTCCGGTTCCCGTTCCTGCTCCGGCTTCCGCTCCGGTTCCGGCTCCCGCCGCAATCCTCACTTCCACATTTTCCACCGACAGATACACCACCTTATCTTCCCCGGACGGGTCCCGCATCTTATTTACCCCGATTTTATACCAGGCGCCTTTTTCCACATCCAGCTTCACAGGCATCCCCGGCGTGATGTAAGTCGGCTCTCCATATGCGTTCTCCTGACTGGCCTCCACCGGGAGCAGCACAATCATACCGTCTCCCATCCCCTCCCCGGCATACAGGGTAAGGGTATTGCCCTTGGGGCTGATTTCCTCATCCGAATAATAAAAGCTCTCGGTGCCCTCTGCCGGTATGGTCACCTTTATCTGCCAGGTCTTCGGCGAAGTGGTCAGAAAACATACCGCCACGATCAGGCAGACGAAAACGGAGACCAGCACCACCCAGAATCCGGGCTTTTTATAATCCAATACCGCATTTACCCGCTGCTTCACTCCCACCTCTCCAAAAGCGGGCGGACAGGCCAGAACCATTCTGCGCTGTGTACTACAGTTCAGTAGTGCAAATAAATAGGATTTCTTTTCCGCTTCGTCCAGCCCGCGGATCACCTTTTCATCACAGGCCAGTTCCATATCCCTGGACAGCAGGATATAGGCCACCCAGGACAGCGGGTTGAACCAGTAGACCGCAAGCAGCAGATAGCCCAGCAGCTTCCACCAGTGGTCTCCCCTCCTGATATGGGCCTGCTCATGAGCCAACATGTACCCCATCTGGCTTTCCTCCGCGCTGGAAGAAAGATAGATTCTGGGGCGAAACATCCCAAGGATGAAAGGCGATGCCACCCTATCCCCGATCCATATGTTGTCCCGCAGAAGGATGGCCTCCGAGACGCTCCCGCGCAGGCGGAGATAACCAATCAGCGCATAGCCCAACAGGCAGCCTAAGCCAATCATCCAGAGGATTCCCCCTGTCTCTATCCAAAGATACGGCAGATTCGCCCTGGATTCTGCCGCCAGGGAATGCCCGCCGGGGACTGTCCCGTCGGGACGGACGGCCACCGGCACTCCGCCGCCTATGCCATCAGGACGGGCATCCATAGACGCTCCGCCGCCTATCTCGATAGGGCTGACAATCGTCGGCCCTCCGTCCGCAGCCATGGATTCCCCGGAAAAGCGAACCATGGCAGAGGCGATGTCCTCCGCGTTGGGAACCAGGCTGAGGGTGCTCTCAAAGGAGACCAGGCAGATCAGCCGGATGGCCACAATCCCCCACAAAATACAGCGAATCCATTTCGGCGCTTTCCTCAGAAGCAGCCGCAAGGCGATTACCGCCAGTATCAGCCAGCTTGCCGCGATGCTCATATGCAACACTTTCGAGAATACTCCGCCCATCCTCACACCTCCCGTCTGCCGTCAATAATCCTGCGTATCTCTTCCGTCTCCTCCTCCGTAAGGGGCTTCCCTTTCGTGAACGCCGCAATGAACGCCGGAAGGGAGCCGTCAAAGCTGTCCTCCACATATTTCCGGCTCTGCAGCGAGTAGAACTCCTCTCTGGAGATCACCGAGGTCACGACTCCGTTGTCGTTCCGGAACAGCCCCTTGTCGCATAAGCGCCGGAGCACATTGTGGGCCGTGGTGCGCTTCCAGTTGAACTCCACTGCCGTAAGCTTTACCAGCTCTGAGGAGGTGACAGGCTCCCGTTCCCAAATCATGTCCGCGTAGCGGGCTTCTATCACGCCTAATTGTATCTCCTGCATTTTTCTCCCTCCTTACAGACCATTCTTTGTGGTCTCACATACAGACTACACTATATGGTCTGTGTTGTCAAGGGGTTTTATGGCTCTGTATACGTTTCCTGCTCATCTGCTTTCTGCTATAGTATCCGAACAGAGCGAAATCATGAATCTCCATCCGCAACCGCAGGTTGCCGAAAAGAACTTCCATGTTGGTGGCATACAGCGTCATTATTGTGTATAATACAAACCAATGAGGAGGCACTGCAATGAAGTTATCAGAGAAAATCATAGCGCTAAGAAAAGCAAACGGAATGACGCAGGAAGAACTGGCATCCATCTGTAATGTCAGCAGGCAGTCCATCTCCAAATGGGAGGCCGATATCGCATTACCGGAGACGGAAAAACTGCTGATACTGGGAGAAACCTTTCAGGTATCGATGGATATTTTGCTAAAAGATGAACTGGCATTGCACGAGGTGAAAGAGGTTCCTGTCTGCGGCAATAATGCAATCCGAAAAAAGAAACAGGAATTGTACGAGGGCATATTGATAAAAGAAAGCATAATGGACGACAGCATCATTGATTGCCTTAACATTCATAAAATCGAATTGTGGCATACCGGCGGAAAACCAAAATATTGGACAGCCCTGTTCTTTACCAGCGGCAGAAAAGATTTTCCGGAGCAGCTTTCAAAAGTCATGCTGTCCGTCCCTGACGAGGGAGAGAATTGGTTTGTTGATTTTAAGGCAGGAAATGAAAAATATATTGTCTTTCAGGATAAAATTTTAAAATATCAGATTGGAAATCAGGCCGAAAAAGACCGTGTGCGCATGGAATGCAGGAAATTAGGCATCTCAGATGAACAGATGAATTGGCCGGAATAGGAGGGCAACATGAGAGTTTTATTGACATCAGCAGGTTTGGAAACAGAGGAAATCAAAGCGTGTTTTATGGATATGGCAGGCAAAGATATGGCTTTGGCAAAAGCGCTGTTTATCCCTACGGCAGCAATCGATGCAGGCGCCATAGAAGTTTTGCCAAAGTGCATGAACGACCTGTTAAAATGCGGTATCTTAGACGAAAACATTGACGTATTTGACCTGCATATCGGAATGGAATCGGAGAAGCTGCGGCAATATGATGTGGTATATCTGTGTGGAGGGAATACACAATATCTGCTTGAAAGAATCAATGCTACCGGGTTCCATGAGTCTCTGACAGAGTATATCAATGACGGCGGCCTGGTCATAGGAGTCAGCGCCGGCAGCCTCATTTTTTCCAATAATTTAGAGAATAATCTGGGGTTGATAGACACGAAATTAGACGTCCATTGTATAACAGGGGAAAAGAGAGGAAAGCTGGCATATCCCTTAAAAAAGAATGTGAGGCTCACAAATACATGCGCCCTTGTAATACGGGATTTTCCGGATGGGGTGGAAATAATCGGAGAATAGAAAGGTTCCTGCCTGTTCCGAGTACATGCTCCCAGGGAGAACCCGGAAGACGGATATAGAATGTCTGCCTATCCTGTCGTGTAATTTCCGAAACAATTCCTCGCTTATTCTGGTGTCATAAGGAATTGTCTACAAATAACTGCTACGAGTTGAAAGCCGTTTTCCTTGTGTTTCAGGGCTTTTTCCTACAGAAGTTGTAGCAGTTATTTTCCGACAGTTCCTAAGTAAAATCATCCATTTTCAAATACTGGTTTTGCCTGTGATAAAGATTATCATACAGTTCAATCGACCCAATAACCGTGCTATCCTCATAAACCCTCACACAGTTCCGATCCATATCAAGCCGAACCATCCTGCGTCCTCCCTGTCTTTCATTTTTGGAATTGGGAAGAATCAATCATCCTCCAGGCACCGTCACCTCAATTTCTTCGAAAAGTGCAGGACCAGATTGTCATCATTCACACATTCTCCATACGGCGCACATACCTTATCGCGAAACCAAACACCGGAGCCGTCCGGTATATAACCGCGCTTCACATACATTCGCTGGGCGCTTCCGTAACCGCTGTGGAGTCCGACGCCAATGGTGACCACGTCCGCATACCTTGCAGCGATTTCTTCCGCCACGTCCATCAGGACGGTGCCGATTCCAAGCTTCCTGTATTTTTCCAATACCCCGAAATCCACCAGCTCCGGATAGCCCTTCCCGACAAAGGGGCCGCTTGTAGGATTAGGATACACATTTAGATATCCCACGGGCCTGCCCTCATATTCCGCCACCAGGGAAACTGCCTTTCCCGCCCTCTGGTCTTCCAGCCTTTTCAGGTATTTTTCAATGGACGCATCCCAGCCCTGCTCAATCTCGGCCTCTGTAATCGCCTGTGCGTCCTCCTGTTCCATGTTGCGGATTGTCAATCGTCCTTTCGATAAATAAACCATGAACCATATCCCTCCTCTGTTTCCATCCTCTTCCTCATCCTGCCGGGGCACCCTCCGTTCCGCCGCAAAGCCCCCGGAGAGCGCCGCAGCCTGGGACAGCCTATATCCTTATGTAAAGGAATACTCACACTCCGCCTGTAGCTGCTGCAGGCCCTCTTCGCTTCCGGCACTTTGGGGATGTACAGGTTTACGCCGTTTACATATTTTTGGATTTCTTTTATCAGCTCTTTGGGCAATACGATATCTGCATTGATATAGCTCATTTTTTCTCCTTTCGACAATTCGTGATCAAAAAGAGAAATCCTATGCGTTTATCTTCTTGTCCCTCTCTGCCCTCAAAGCGTTAAAGGCACACACCTCGCATAAAAATAATCATATTAGATACGCTCCCTTCTTAAGCCTTCTATTTCTTACGGTATCCATTTTACCGCTGCCATACGCCCGCGTCAAGCCTTTCCGCCCCTTTCAACACAAAGCCCTATAATCACATGGTAAACGCCGTTTCCACACAGAACGGGCGTTTGGCGGCTATTGCATATTTGATATTTTGTATTGTGGCAATAGGCGTAGCTGAGAAAAAAGGTCATTAAAAAGTCAGTAGCCGAGATGTGTTAAGCCTGTATTTTGGAAAGCAGCGCCTCTTGTAATACCTGGGAAAAGTTGATTCCCATAGAAATGGCGCGGTCGTTCAGCCATGACGGTATGGTTAAAGTCTTTTTTACCGCTTTCGTGTCCTGATACTGGTTCATGTCACATGATACAAGGGAGGAAAAACCTTCAGCCGCATGAATGGCAGAGATATCGGAGGGAGAAGCGATATTATCTCCATGTTCTAACAATGACAAAAGGTCTCCATCTCTATCAGTATCATCATATGCGCTCCGCTGGATAAATCCAAGGGGCTTTTCATGCACTTCGGGAATTCTTTCTCCGAAAAAATCCTCAATACTCTTTGCCTGCGGTTCCTTCAAAGGCTATAATGAAAAAAGAAAAAAATATTTCAAAAAACTTGTAAGGTTTTTGGAACTGGGAAGTCTTATAAGCGAGGAGGTGAGAAAGTGGCAGGTTTCGAAGAAGAATTTGAAAAAATCTATATCAGATACTTTAATGATGTATTTCTTTTTCTCAAAAAGCTGTCAAAAGACGAAAGCATTGCAGAAGAGATCACAAGCGAAGCTTTTTTTAAGGCAATGGGTTCCATAAATCATTTTCGCGGCGAAACAGACATCCGTGTCTGGCTTTGCCAAATTGCAAAAAACTGTTATTTCTCCCACTTGAAGAAGCAACAGCGTATTGAAACTATGGATGATATGGATTTCCCGGACACCCAGGACACCATTGAGGAACGAATAGCAAAGCAATGCGATGCCATGCAGATCCATCGCCTGCTGCATCATTTAGAGGAACCCTATAAAGAAGTTTTCATGCTGCGGGTCTTTGGAGAGTTAAGCTTTAAACAAATTGCAGATATTTTTCAAAAAACAGATAACTGGGCCTGCGTCACTTATCACCGGGCAAGAAATAAAATATTATCGCAAATGGAGGACAAAGATGAGCCATACATGTAATATAATCAGAGACATCCTTCCGCTTTATGCAGAAGACATGGTAAGTACGGATACACGGGAGTTCGTCAGTGAGCATCTGGAACATTGTGAAGCCTGCCGTGCAGAGCTTGCACATATGCGGAAACCTGCGGACTTTATCCCCGACGCTGCTGTTGTTCCGCTAAAAAGAATCAAAAAAGGATTATTTATCAAACGCCTTCAGACTGTTTTTTTAACCGCAATTTTGGCATGCGCCATAGCGGCGGTTGCTTTTGGGATTCTAACATCCCCTAAATTTTTCCCCTATTCCGACGGCTTGTTCCAAGTTATTGATGGCCTTGACGGGAGCATTACCATCACATTTGAGAATAAGGTGACAGGTTATAGCTGTATGAAAGAATTCGACAATGAAACGGAAACTGAGATTTATCGCATAAATGCCTGGACTACAACCTGGGACTTACATTCCTCTCATCGCGGAAGACAAAACATGGTCATACCTTCCGATAGAGAACCTAAAATCCGGATTTTCTATGCCCAAAACAACGGTTCTGAAGATGTGCTGATTTATGGGTCAAATGAAAATACAGAAGAACATGGCGTGACACTGCCAAGACTGATTCTCATGCCGTACTTTTTATTCGCCCTTTTCGCCCTTGTTGCCCTGGCAATTATGCGGTTCCTATTGAGAAATAAGCCGGCTGTCACGATTTGGCTTGACAGAATGCTGTTATTCCCCATTTCCTACCTTGCAGCGCATCTTTGCACAAAGGGAATCCGCTTTACCACGTATTCGTCACAACGAGATTTCTGCATTATCCTTCTGGTCGCTATCCTGTTCTATTTTGCCCTGTTGACAGGAAAATCTCTCTATAAAGCAAAAATAGCGGCATCTCAGAAGAAAGCCGAAAAGAAACGCTGAGAGCGCTTTGAGGGGGGCACACATGAAAAAATCTCTATTTAGGCCAACGGATATATTAGAGCTAAGTATTGCATATATTTTCTGCTTTTTTCTGAATCTGCTTTTTGATTATGGAAAGACTTTAGACCTGGATTCTTATCTTCTGGAAGCTTTTTTGAAGAATTACATGGATTACCGGACCTTAATTGTCCTGGTATTTACATCTATCGCAATTGTTTTTCATTATCAAATGCTGCGCAGAAAAAAGGAGGAAATATTTTGCAGAATACTTGTAGGAGCTACTGTATTTCATATCACGATTCGGTATATACGGGATTGTCTAAGGATATTAATTCCCGTTTATTTCTTATCGGTTTTTGCAAATTTTTATCTGAATTTCAACTTGGCCAGCAATTTTTACTTAGTTCTTATTCTTATCACATATATACTAATCAGCGCAAGGCAGGTGCGGAAATATGAAAATTTTTAAGTTCTTTGTTTCACAAATATTTTTAAGAAAAGCGATACTTGGCATAGGTATGATTCTGTTGCTTTGTATGGCAAATTACATTACTTTTACTGCTGCCCGTTCCATTTTATCCACTTTTCAAGGGTATCAGGAAACAAACTATATCAATCAGGAAGGGGTTTACATCGCTAATTTAGACCCGGACAGCCCTATAGATATGGGTTTCATAAGCGAAAACGGAACACAGGCAGTATATGACTATTTAAATAGTAATTTTGATTATGCTTTTTATACAGATGGATTTATTGTATCTATCCCTAACCCTGACGGTATGGAAATCTCATTGGGCTATATGAATGAGGGGTATTATAACTTAAAACAATTTGAACTTTCACAAGGGACAGATTTAGATTTCAATTACCAATTTGACAGGGAAATACCTGTTCTCATAGGAAAAGGGTTAAGCAAAACATACCCGGTGGGGTCAACCATAAAAATGGAAGAATCTGTCCTTGGGCGACCCATAACGCTGAAAGTTCAAGGGGTTTTGAAGCAGAATGCTTACCGTTCTAATTACTATGCTCTCAATTCCAAGACCTACTACAATTTTTCGATTCTGGTTCCTGTAAATGAGGAATTTCTGAATCACGCAGCGATAGATCTTACATTAAATGACCTCATGGATGTTGCCATTCTGGGAACCACAAAGGAAGAAACAGCGGATTTAGGGAAGGTCATCAATGATAATTTGGGCTTAGAATTTAATTTCCTCAGCCAACAGGATAACTATGATTATTTCAAGGAATATTATCTTCATGCCTTAAAAATGATATGCATCATCACCTTTGTCTTGCTTATCGTCATAACCTGTCTTTCTATTTGGAATGCATTCGTCAATGTCCGTTCCATGTTGAAAGACTTTACAATCAATCTATTGGTGGGATTAAGTGATTCCAAGCTGAAACAAATATTTTACGGTTATTTCGGGATACTTTCCTTTCTGAACCTAACAGCTGTTTTTATCATCACTGCTTTCAACAGATATGGGTGTTGGTTAAGAAAAGATGCTACTTTCGCCACTTACGGATTGTTTGGTTTGATAGGAATGGACTGGCTGGCTTTCTTGTTGGTAGCCGCTTCTGACATTCTTATGGGAGTAATTGTCGTGGAAAGCATGTTATGGAAAGTCAAAAAAATTCCGATTTCCCTGGGGGTATTACAATGACGAAAATAATTGATTTAAGGGTGAAAGAAAAAATTTATAAGAGCAGAAAGTCGCGGCTTTCCATATTAAATGACTTCAGCCTTCAAGTGGCCGCCGGTGAAAAAATTGCCATTGTAGGCGAATCCGGAGCAGGAAAAAGCTCCTTGCTGAATATCATTGGATTGATAGATAGAAATTACCATGGCGAATATACTCTTTTGGGTTCGCTGACGAATGATTTACACGCAAGTAAGTTAGCGCAATGGCGAAACCAAAAGATCGGTTTCGTTCTTCAAGAGTCAGCGCTTATCAATTCTTTGACGATTGAAGATAACATCAAACTGCCTTTCCTTTACGCAGAGAAAAAAACGTTTCAGCCAGAGGATTTCGAAAGCGTAATCAGTGCAATCGGCTTGAAACCTATTCTAAAAAAGAAGAGATCGGAAGA
>NZ_CAPDXS010000040.1:9397-35139 GCF_948601915.1 uncultured Acetatifactor sp.
CTTGCCAGAGGAATCATTATGAAACCTCAAATCATTCTAGCTGATGAGCCTACGGCGTCTCTGGATATGGAGAACAGAGAAAGAATTGTATCCTTGCTTTTTAAAATGAACAAAGAATTTAACACTACTGTTATCACTGTCACTCATGATCTGGAAATAGCCAATCGTCATGATAGAGTGATTCAACTTGAAAGGAGTAAATAAAATGGGATTTTTCGCAATGATTGCGTCAATGCTGCTGGGGATATTTTTTATTGTCATCGGATTATCCCGTAGAAAGCATAAGGGGTGGTCTATAATTCTGATTACACTCGGAATCGTGTTTGTTCTGATTGCGGTTTATTTGGGATTTCCTAAATAAAACTCCTCATAATGCATCCCCTCAATGAATGTGTCAAATCGGCATGAAACAGGGGGCTATCGGGAAATAACGTCTGCCCACAATATATGGCTGTGATTCCAATACGCCACAGTATATATCGTAGGCATACCGCCGTTTCCCAACATCCCCACTTTCCGTTCAAGGGCATCTTTCCGTATCTGCCCCGCCAAACCCCCCGGGAGCGGGCAAGCCAGAGCAACTCCCAGGCCCCGCAGCTCTCCCGCAACCCTACGGGAGCCCACAGGCGGCCCGGGACTTTTGGGGCCGAATTGCCTGACGCCCTGCTCCGGAAGCAGGAACGCGAATCCGGAGAACCCTGGGGCCGGCGATCAGCCGTCAGCGCGCGGACACGTACTTATGCAGCGTCCTGCGCACCGCCCCGGGGCCTGCGAACAGTTCCGCGGCCATCCCTTCGATGCGCCGGCCCAGTCCCGCCGCGTACAGATCCACGCCGAACACGTCCTTCCGGCCAAACAGCTCCTTCAGGCAGGAGAAGTCCTGCTCCCCTTCCCTCACTTCCAGCGGCGCCACGATTGCCCGCAGCTCCTCCAGCAGCGGATCCGGGGAGGGCTCGAATTCTTTGCCCTGGTCGTCGATGCCCCGGATATACCGGGCATATCCCGCCAGCACCAGCGGCAGCAGCACCAGGTCGTCCATGTCCAGCCCTTTTGCCTGATAGGCCTTGATGGTCTCGCCGAACCGGATAGGGAGCTTTTGGCTGGTGTCCGTGGCGATGCGCTGGGGCGCGTCAGGCATGAAAGGATTGGGCAGACGGCGGTTCAGCACCGCGTCGATGAAGTCCCCGGGCTTCAGGACGCCGGGATCCACCACCACGGGCATGGCCTCGATGTGGCCCAGCTTCGTAATCAGCCCTCTGATGTCCTCGTCCGCCATTTCGGCCGAAATCAAGTCATACCCCAGCAGGCATCCGTAAATGGACATGGCCGTGTGAAGGGGGTTCAGGCAGGTGCAGACCTTCATCCGCTCCACCTTGTCCACGGTCTCCCTGTCCACGTACATCACGCCGCCCAGCTCCAGGGGCGGACGGCCGTTGGTGTAGTTGTCTTCGATGACCAGATACTCCGTCTCCTCCGCGTTGACGAAAGGCGCGGTATAGGTGCGCTTGTCCGTGAGGATGGTATAATTGTCTTCAAATCCGTCCTCCGCCAGCATTTTCTGCACTTTCTCGTCCGGGCGGGGGGTGATCTTGTCGATCATGCTCCAGGGGTAGGTGACCTTGGCGGGATCCTGCACATACTCCAGGAATTCCTTCGGCACCAGTCCCTCCTGGGCCCACCTGGCGGCGTAGGCGACGACGGCGGCTTTCACCTTGTCCCCGTTGTGGGAGCAGTTGTCCATGCTCTGGAGGGTCAGGGGCAGCTTCCCCGCCAGGAAACGCTCGTACAGGAGCAATGTCACCTTTCCCATGATCAGCGCGGGCTTCAGTCCGCGCTCCAGGTCTGCGGGCGCTACCCCATAGCCCTTCTCCGTGATGGTGAAGGAGATCATCTGCAGGCTGGGATTTTGGAAAATCTCCGCCAGCCTGGCCCAGTCCGCCTCAAACTGGGCGTCCGCCTTCAGGCTCTCCGTCACGGAGGCGATGACCTTCTTCTGGATATTGCCGTCGGACTGCAGACAGACCAACAGGCTTAAATTGTCGTAAGGCGCATAGGCCTTGTGGATGATTTCAAAGTCAAAGCCCTCGGCCACAATGACACCTCTGTCATATTTTCCGGAGTCCAGCGCCTGCTGTAAAATCGCCGCCGGGAACGCCCGGAACAGGTTCCCCGCCCCAAAGTGCACCCAGACCGGCTCCTCATGGGTCTTCTTGCGCACTGCTTCGATGTCGAACTGCGGCATCTGATATCCTTTTTCCGCCCACTCCGGGCCGATTCCGTTTTTGATATCCATCAGTTTCATAAATGATAACTCCTTTTCTCCAGGCTATCCTCTCGGAATTTCCAGGCCCCATGTCACGCGGCTTTCCGAAAGGCGTTTTCGTCGATTCCCCCGCTTTTCCAGGAATCTTTCTGGCCTGATTCACGATTCTGGTTTCCGGAATTCCAGGAGACTGCCGGGGAACCGCCTGTGGCAGCTGCTCCTTCCATTCCGGAGGGAAAATATCCCTTCGCCGTCCCGGAAGATGCGGGCTGCCCCGAAGCGATTCCGGTTCTGACCGGTTTTTCAGCCGGAATGCGCTTCTTCCAAGATTGCCTGTTTCTAACTTGCCTGTTTCCAGAATTTCCTTTCTTCTTAGATTGCCCTGTTTCCTAGATTGCCTGTTTCCTAGATTGCCTTTCTTCCAGGATTGCCTTTCTTCTTGGATTGCCTTTCTTCTTGGATTGCCTTTCTTCTTGGATCGCCTTTCTTCTTGGATCGCCTTTCTTCTTGGAATTCCTCTCTTCCAGGTCCAGCTTATCCTACTTGTCCAGCTTATCCTACCTGTCCAGCTTATCCCACTTGTCCAGCTTATCCAGCATGTCCAGCTTATCCAGCATGTCCCAAATGCCCCACATATACATAATGCCCAAAGCCCGGTCATACAGGCCGTATCCGGGGCGCACGTTTCCGGGGCCTTCATCCCACAGATGCCGCCCGTGGTCAGGGCGGATATAGCCCTCGAACCCGCAGTCATGGTATGCCTTGAGGATATCCAGGATGCCTGTGTCCCCGTCGCAGTCCCTGTGGCTGGCCTCGGAGAAATCCCCGTTCTCGAAGTGCTTCACATTGCGGATATGGGCGAACGCGATCCTGTCGCAGTGCTTGCGGACGATACTTGCCACATTGTTCTCCGGATTCGCGTTCAGGCTGCCGGAACAAAGGGTAAGGCAATTATAGGGATCGTCCACCATCCCCAGGAACTTGTCAATGGACGCCGCGTCCACCAGCAGCCTGGGCAGACCGAAGATATCCCATGGGGGATCGTCCATGTGGATGGCCATCTTGATATCGCACTCATGGCACACCGGCATCAGCTGCTCCAGGAAATACTTCAGGTTCTCCCAAAGCTTCTCCTTGGTCACAGGCTTGTAAGCCTCGAACAGCTCATCCAGTTTCGCCATCCGCTCCGGCTCCCACCCGGGGAACGTCAGGCCGTGCAGATTGTTCAAAATATAATCCGCCATCTCCTTGGGGTCGTCATGAATCTTGCCGGCCTCGTAATACAGCGCCGTGGAGCCGTCCCCCACCGGATGGAACAGATCCGTCCGCGTCCAGTCGAACACCGGCATGAAGTTATAGCAGATCACCTTCACCCCGAACTTGGACAGATTCCGTATGGTCTGGATATAATTGGCGATATACCCGTCCCGGCTGGGCAGGCCGATCTTGATGTCGTCATGGACATTCACCGACTCCACCACGTCCATGTTGAACCCATAGGGCTCCAGCGCTTTCTGTACCCGCGCAATCTCCTCCACTTCCCAGACCTCGCCGGGCATTTTGTCATGCAACGCCCACACGATGCTGGTCACGCCCGGAATCTGCTTGATGTCGCTCAGCTTGATGTCGTCATTGCCTTCGCCGTACCAGCGAAAACCCATCTGCATTCCCATAAAATGATACCCCTCCTGTCTTTTTTATTTTGCGCCACATATTGTAAGCGCTTACATTTCCTTATTTTAATACCTTCTTCCAATTTATGCAACCATTATATTCCAAATTTCCAATATACTAAATTCAAACTCACTTGCACCCCAGGCCCGGAAGAATGCCCCATCACTTTGGGCATTCTTCCGGGCAAATGAACTTCTCATGCAGCCTGGCTAGTTTTTTACAGCCTGGTATCCCAAACCCCGCAGAAGGAATCCACCGGATCCTGCCCCACGAAAGCCTCCGCGCCCGTCGTCAGCTTCTCCACCAGCGCGTCAAAGGTGCTGTCCAGCACGTCATAGGTATTGATATAAGTCCGCGCCTGAGGAATGTCCGCCAGCACGAAAGGCTGCTTGGTGCCGACGACGATGACCGGAAGCTCATGCACGTACCAGGGAATCTCCCCGCCGCCCTTGGTCATGCCGAAAGACGGCCTGGCCACCGGCTGGAATCCCCCCGCGATGTCCACCACGGTGATGATCAGGTCCTGCTTTGCCGCGAAATCCTTTATGGTATCCTTCCCGGCAAAATACAGGTTGAGATTGGGCTTTCCGCCGGCTTCCGCTTCCTTCAGCATCTTCTGGACCGGGCTCTCATAAATGAACACCTGGAAGCCCCGCGCCTCCAGCTTTTCCTTCAGCTTATCCGCGGGGGACACCTTATTCTTGTTCAACAGCGAGCCAAGCCCCGGCGCTTCCAGCCCCTTCACGTAGACGATCATGATTTTCCTATATTTCTCAGGGGTCAGGGGCAGCACGTCCTTGTCCTTGTATTTCACAAGGGTGACGGCCCTGTCGGAAATCTCCTTCTGCATGGCCTTGTGCTCCGCGCAGCCCACGATTTCCTCCAGCCGGGACTTAGGCGGGACTAACTCCGTCTTCGCCTTCCTGTGCAGCCCCATGTGGGCCTTCAGCGCCAGGATGCGGTGCAGGGCATCGCTTAAGCGCTCCTCGGTAATCCTGCCGTCCAGATACCCCTGCTTCATGGCCGCAAAATCCTCGTCCATGTCATTGAAGAACAGGAACATGTCGATACCGGCAGCGATGGCCGCGGGCATCAGGTCTTTGCGCTTCATACGGCAGGTCAGGCCCACCATGTGGGAAGCGTCCGTGAGCACCATGCCGTTGAAGCCCAGCTTCCCGCGGAGCAGGCCGCCTATCAGCTCCGGGGACAGCGTGGCTGGCATGATATCGTTGTCGGCTATCCCCGGGTTGAAATGCCTTGTGTAAGCGGGCTGCATGATGTGCCCCGCCATGATGGCCTCCAGGCCGTTGTCGATCAGGTTCCGGTACACTTTGCCGAAAGTGGCGTCCCACTGCTCACAGCTGAAATCATTCACGCTGTTGGCCACATGCTGGTCGCGGAAATCCAGCCCGTCTCCGGGGAAATGCTTGGCGGCACAGCAAAAGCCGGGATTGGCATGGGCCCCGTCCATGTAGGCCTTCGTCATCTCCATGACCCTGTCCGCATCGTTCCCGTATGTCCTCAGGCCGATGACCGGGTTCTCCCAGTTGTACAGGATGTCGCTGACCGGGGCAAAAGAGAGGTTGCAGCCGATCGCCGCGGCTTCTTTGTTGGACATATGGCCCAGGTGGTAGGCGTACTGCACATTCCGGGTGGCGCCTATCTTGGTCTGGCTGCCGATGGCGGTGCCGTCCACACAGGCGCCGTCCCCGCCGTTCTCCGTGTTGCAGGCGATGATCAGGGGAATCTTGCTGTTCTCCTGGAGGATGCGGTTCTGTTCCTGCACCTCGGCAGCCGTGGCGGGATTGTAGCGGATGCCGCCGATGTGGTATTTCTCCACCGTCATCTTCAGATATTCCTCGTCCCTGCTGGAGCCCATGTTGAAGAAAAGCTGCCCGATCTTCTCGTCCAGGGTCATGCCCGCGATTGTTTCCTCCACCCATTTACAGTCCTCGTCGGACAGATAAAAGGGCTTCGCTTTCATGTCGACCATAATTTCGCCCTCTCCTTTCTGTTATTTCGGCTAAAAGTCATTTCGATTCAATGTCATTTCCGCGTTTCTATTTTTTCATCCTATCCCTTCGTCCCGCAAGCCTGTTCCAAAAAAGCCAGGCTCCATATCCCAACTCCGCCCAAAGCCTTTCGCCCCTGATTCCCGAGGCCGCCTTACACAGCCTGGCCCCTCCAGATCTTCACTTCTTCTCAATCCGGGTCAATTTCGCGTTCAGGCTCTCCACGAAGCCCTCCGGCATCATGGAACCGGCCATTTTGCACATCTTCTCGGGGCTAATGGATTTCATCATGTCCCACATCCCCTCGCCGGGCGCGACCTTCATATTCGTGGCCAGCTTCACCGCTGTGGCTACCACCTCCATGGCCTCCGGGCTCCTGGAGATCTCCTCCATAGTGTCCCTGACGCTGTACCTTCCCTCCGGGAACTCCATGGGCGCTTTCAGGTCAAGGTCTCCCGCCAGCTTGAACCAGTTGGCAACGCCCTCCGCCCGCTCATTGACTTCAGGCAGTACATAAATGGACGGTTCTTTGTCCACTTTCTCCAGGGTCATGCTGTCCTTCAAATCCCCCGCCACGGCGGTAATCCTATTGAACCCCTCCTCCAGGGCGGCCTCAAAGGTGAAGACCTTGCTGCCGTTTTGCACCCCTGCCGCCTTTCCGTTCACGTACAGGGTTACGGAAGGCTGATTGGAATACACCTTGATCCGGGTGGTCTCCCCGGCCCTCTGGGCATAGCGCCTGCCGCAGAGATGAATCATGGGCTCCCGGCTCCAGTAAGCCTGGTAAACATAATAGCTGTCCTTCTTCGTCCTGCGGTCCATGGTCACCAGCCCCTTGTTGTTCCGGCCTGCCACGCCGCCCTCGTTCCTTGCGGCGCAGCCGAAGTCGAACATGTTCCACACATGGCTTGACCATATCCAGGGGCGCTCGTCCAGCACCTTTGCCATATGCTCATGGTACAGGGCCTGGTATTCCTCGCTGTAGTCCTTACAGGCCGGATTGGGGCCGTGGTAAGTGACGATGCCCTCGCAGCCGTACTCGGACAGGCCCAGGCAGATTTCCGGGTGCGCCTGATGGAAATGGTCCAGCCAGGGGCCGTTGTCCTCCATCTTCCCGCCGTACCAGCCGAAATAATGGTTGTAGCTCTCCACGTCCGTGAGCCCGTGCATGGGGCCGTCGATGGGCGTCATGGACACATGGGCGATGGTGGTCAGCCTGGTGGGGTCCAGCTCCTTGCACAGGGCGTTCAGCTCCCTATGGTTCTCCACCAGCCGGTCTGAGATGCCGCCGATGAGGATTTCATTGGACACGCCCCAGAAGCAGATGGAGGGATGGTTGTAATTCTGGATAATCAGCTCCTTCATCTGGCTGATGCAGTTCTCATGGGCCGCGGGATCCGCGTTCATCACGCTGATGAAAGGAATCTCCGCCCAGACCACAAAGCCCAGGTCGTCGCAGGCATCGTAGAAATCCTGGGAATGCTGGTAATGGGCCAGGCGGATGGTGTTTGCCCCCAGCTCCTTGATGATCCAGGCATCCTCGTAATGCTCCTCCCTGGTGAGGGCATTCCCCCGGTACAGCCGGTCCTGATGGCGGCTCACCCCCCGCAGAGGCGTCCAGACGCCGTTGATGCAGAATCCCTTCTCCGGGTCACAGGAGAAGCTCCGCACGCCTGCCCTTACGGAGATTTCATCGTAGGCTTCGTTGCGCCGCTGCAATGTGGCGGTGACGGTGTACAGGCAGGGATCGTCGATATTCCACCTCTCCGCATCCGGCACATAGACAGAGACCTTGGTCTGATCCGCAGGCCGCACCGCGGAGGCCACCTCCTCCCCGTCCTCATTCTGAACGGAATACAGCACGGTGAAGTTCTCGTCCGCCCCCTTCACCCAAGAGACCAGCTCGAACACAGCCCCGCCGTCCTCACAGGGCCTGGGCGTCACCTGGAGCCCCGGGCCTCCGTAATATTCCAGGTCAAAATGGGCCTCCGGCACGCTGATCAGGTTCACGCCCCGGTACAGTCCGCCATAGAAGGTGAAATCCGCCGCCTGGGGATACACGCTGCTCTTGTTCTCGTTGCTGCAGGCCACTGCCAGGAGATTCTCTCCGTCTTCTTTGCACAAATCGGTAATATCTGCACGGAAAATCGAATACCCACCCTCATGGTAAGCCGCTTCCCTGCCGTTGACATACACAAAAGCCTGCTGCCCCGCCGCCAGAACCTCCACGAACACCCTGCCCCCTGCCAGGGGCTGCCTGGGCGTCTCGAAGCTTTTGGCATACCAGCACTTCCCCCGGTAATACCCGCAGTTCCCGTCATGTCCGTCCACCGCGTTCCAGGTGTGGGGCAGATCCACCCTCTCCCAGTCCCGGGGCAGCTGGGCGGGCAGCCCCGCGTCCTCCCGGACAAAACGCCAGTCCTGGTTCAAATTGATTACATTCCGCATACTGTACCTCCTGCATTTATACTCGTAGTCACCGAAACCCGGTGTTTTTCCAGACTCACGGGCGGGAACCGCCATGGAAGCCGTCCACGATCTTCATGTCCCCGGTGCCCTTCACGGCGGCGGCGATTCCCAGGGTGCCCGGCCAGGTGGCGAACACTCCCGAGGCGTTGTTCATGCCGTAGACCACTTCCCCGTTCTCGTTCCGGGAATTGGACATGACCTGCACCGGCACGAAATGCCCGCACTCCTCCGCCACGGCGTGCATCTGGTTCAGTCAGTCCGCCAGATCCTCCGGCCTGGGGTTCGCCCGCAGGATCAGATGCCGGTTGAACCATTCTTTGATCAGCGCCGTGGTCCCGGGCAGATACTGTTCCCCGAAAATGGTCTTGTTGCGAATCTCCCCATCATCCAGTATGCCCGACTCGTCAAATATTATATGCTCATTCTTGGGGCTCATGGGACTGGCCCCGGGATACTTTCCCATCCGCCAGTCCGAAATGAAGAGCTGGGCGATTTTTTCTTTCACGGACAGCACTTTCACATAGGCCGCAGCCCGCTCTTCCGGCGGCAGCCTCCAGTCGTTCACCGCCGTCACCTGGCCGCTGCCGTCGATGTCCTTAAAGACCAGCCCGTCCCTCTCTATGATGCGCCGGGACACTGTGCCGATTTCCGGGCCGCCCGGATTCTGATACCGTTTGATATTGTCGGATGTTTTTACCGCCATTATGATTCCACCTTTCCGCAAATCATACTGCATAACGCCAGAATGTTAAGCAGTATATTCTATCTATTTTATTTGTAATGCTTTCTGCCAGGTATGCGGTTCTTCCAAAAGCCTTGTGCTTCCGGCGCCTACAATACTATCCAAAGCCTTGCCCTATCCCCAAACATAGAGCCCCGTCCACTGCCCCAACAGCAACGCAAATCCGAATCAGAGCCGCTTTTGACTACTTCATTGTAATATGCCCCTCTTCATCCGCCTGAACCGGAAACACTTCCATAAAATCCGTCACCAGCAGGATCAAAGGGATTCCCGTCCAGCAGAACAGGGTCTCCAGCAGCGCCAGGACGCGCCTGCCCTGGTACCACCGATGCCCGCCGCACCAGCCGGTGAACAGCATCAGCAGCAGATAGGTCTTCCGCTTGAACCTGTGGGGAACCCTTCTGCTCCTGCGCTCCCCAGGCAGCCGCCGTCAGCACAAAAGGGGCTGCCGGGAAATTGGTTGCCATTTCCGACAGCCCCAGTCCACACGAAGATATCAAAGGCATCCCCACCGGTCCAAGGCCACGCCCGCAGGCCTTACGCGGCTTAAGCGCTCTTCTGGGCCTGCGCCTTGATGCGTGCCACTTCACCCTGAATCTCGGCCATCCTTTCCTTGGTCAGCGGATAGAACTTCATGGCCACCACGTTCAGGATCCAGCCGATGGCAGGCTTGCCCAGGAAACAGGCTATGGTACATACCAGGACTCCCGTGGTATAGGGATCCGGATCCTCCTGGGTGGGCAGGGTGCTCGTATAGCCTATGGCCGCGTAAATCATGGCCACAAGGGTGGTGGACAGGGAGGAGATCAGCTTATCCACGAAGGAGAACAGCGTCCCCATCAGTCCGGGCACATAGCGGCCGGAGCGGTACACCACATAGTCCGCGCAGTCCGCCGTCATGGGAATGACGATATTGGGTTATGGGCCAGCACGTCGGCATAATCCCGGAAAGAGACCTTCTCCGCTTTGCCGATGCCGAAATACTTCACATTGTCCTTCCGCCACAGCCCCAGGATCGCCCATGCCGCGAACACCGCCGCAATCGCCCCAATCACCAGCTGCATGTAGCACCACAGCTCCGGATCGTTGGTCAGGCAGCTCTGGGCGGACTTGGTGACCACGCACTGGCAGGTGCCCACTCTGTATACCATGTAGAGCAGAATGAACGCGATGAAGCGCCCTCCCGAAGGAATCAGCGGGATGAACCCCGCCCCTGGAGACGGCCGCGCCGGACGTCCCCCCGGAATACCTGGTGGTGGGGCCGGTCCTGTTCGAGCGCGTTTACGGAGAACGGTTCGAGACCCTGTTCGGCCAGCTCCGGATGCCCCCCGTCTCAGGGAGCCCCTGCGCAGCCATTATCAGAATGTGCCCACCATCCCCTTCCCCTCCCACTATGAAAGCATCATGTCCGTATTCGCCCGGTTCCTCTTTGAAAATCCGGATTGCCGCAAAATCTTCAAAAGCGCCGGGGACCTGGAGAACCTGCGCTTCCACTACGGCGGCATCTCCCGGGTTCCGGAGAAACCTTTCCTGAACATACAGTAATCGAAGAGCGCTACCGGGCCGAAAACGCCGTCCTCACCGCCATCGGCCACGGCAATGAGACCCAGGCCATGGAAAGCGTGAAGAAGCTGGTGAACCTGGGCATCCCGCCCCGGCTGGCGGACACCCTGCGGGACAGGAAGGACCTCACCATCACCCTCAACAGCCTGATGCGCAAGGCCGCCGAGCAGGCCGGGGTGCATCCAATCCACATAGACAGCTTCTCCAACCAGAGCGTCCGGCAGATCGAGGAGCTGGAAAGCGTGGAGCAATGCCAGAGCTTCCAGCGCAGACTGGCCCTGGGCTACTGCCGCCTGGTCAGGAAATACAGCACCAACGGCTATTCCCTGCCCGTCCAGAAGGTCATCACCTGCATCACCACGGACTTAAGCGCCGACCTGGGCCTGAAGGCGCTGGCCGGCAAGCTGAACGTCACCCCCAGCTACCTCTCTTCCCTCTTCCGGAAAGAGACGGGGATGACCCTGACGGACTATGTGAACCAGCAGCGGATCGCCCACGCCCAGCACCTTTTGCTGAACACCAGCTTTCCGATCAAGTCCATCGCCCAGCAGTGCGGCATCGCCGACCTGAACTACTTCGTCCGCATGTTCAAGCGCGCCGCCGGGGTCACGCCAAAGGTCTACCGCGACTCCGCCGCCCACAGCCAGCATCTGGAGATTGTCCGCAACCATGAGGAGGAATCCCCCGCCCTGCCGGGATGAAAAAAATCCTGAAAAAACAAAAGATATTCCCTATATGTTTTCCGCATTTGCGTTAAACTATAGGAAGTAAAGTTATCGCCTTGAACAGGAGGGACAAAAATGGCAGGCAATCTCACAGATTATCGGAAACAGAAAGATTTCCTGGTGTGCGTGGACAGCGACGGCTGCGCCATGGACACCATGGACGTGAAGCACATCAGGTGCTTCGGCCCCTGTATGGTGACGGAATGGGGACTGGAACAGTGGCAGGAGGAAATCCTCACCCGGTGGAACGAAATCAACCTGTACACCATGACCCGGGGCATCAACCGCTTCCGGGGGCTGGCAAAAGCACTTCGGGAAATCGATGAGAAATATACGAAAATAGATGACCTGGACACGCTGACGCAATGGGCCGCCGACAGCCCGGAGCTGTCCAACGATGCGGTGAAGCGGGCCATTGCGGAAAAGCCGGATAGCGTCATCCTGCCCAAGGCCTTAAGCTGGAGTCTGGCGGTGAACGCCTCCATCAAAGCCCTGCCAGAGTCCGAAAAGCCTCCCTTCCAGGGCGTAAAGGAAGCCCTTTCCTATGCCCAGCAGCATGCGGACGTGGCCATCGTGTCCAGCGCCAACCTGGGGGCAGTGCTGGACGAGTGGAAGCTGTACGGGCTTTTGGAGCACACGGACATCGTGCTGGCCCAGGACGCGGGTTCAAAGGCCTTCTGCATCGGGGAGCTTTTGAAGAAAGGCTATGCTGCGGATCATGTGCTCATGTGCGGCGACGCGCCGGGGGATCAGGACGCGGCGAAGAAGAACGGCGTGTTCTACTATCCCATTTTGGTAAGGCATGAGAAAGAGAGCTGGGCGGAGTTCACGGAAACAGCGCTGGCCCGGCTGGTGGACAGCACCTACGGCGGGGAATACCAAGAGAAAAAGAACGCCGCCTTTCTGAACAATCTGGGCGGTTGAGCAGGGCTGCCGGTTCTGGCGCAAGCGACATCCCACGGGAAATTCGCTGCGGTGCATGACGGTGCATATCCTGTAGAGCATGTGGCCGTATTTACGGAAAAAGGGGTGTCGGGAAATGGCTATGCTCCCCGACAGCCCCTTTTTATAACCGCCATTGAATCGTGGCCATTCACTCTTTTATCTTGTCGATGTCCGTCATATTGACTCCGGCTACCTGGAGAATCGCTTTCAGGGAAAGATATTCATCCTTCAATTCTGCATATGTCTCAGTAGCATTTTCTTTTTTTGCGATTATCATGTACTTTTGAATTTTTTTAAAATCGTCAATGGCAGCTTTTATACTTTTAAGATCATTTGACACATAATCACCCACTTTCTAAAGTGCCGACTGCGTGTATCTGCTTAAAATTATAACAGCCCTTCCCCGAAGTGTAAAGCGTCAAATTCAAGCATTTCGGTTCTCCCCCCGCTCTCCCCCCGCTTTGCTCCGTTTTCCTTCCTTTCGCAAAAGCGGCCTTTCCTGCCAGGTCTTCCAGCGCCTTATCCCTCATCGGCGCTCGTTCACATAGAGCTGGACACGGTTCTGGATGATTTCCGCCACGTCCTCCAGGCTCTTCTGGCCCCTGTAATAGGCTGGGGCCTCCTCGCCGATGATTTTGACTACATCATCCTCTTCCGCAGAATAGAAAGGCTTTGCGTCCTTTACCAGCTCCAGCACAGTGTCGATTTCCTCCTGGGTCAGGGCATGGAATTCGATGACCCAACCGTCCTCATAGGTCAGGAATCCGAAATCCCTCCCTTTCTCTGCCCATTCGCGGTCGTCTTCCAGATAGTATTCATTCATCCTATCCATGATCTTTTTCACGGACGGAAGTCCGTTCAGCTCCCAACGTATGCTGTAGACCAGCTCCTCCGGCTCCATCTGCTCCGCTTCTTTGGGATCCAGGACGCTTTCTATGAATTTCCACGCCCCTTCCTTATACTGTGACGTGGCCGTGATTCCGAAAGCGTTTCCCGCATAAAGCAGCGTCCCGCCGCTGCCGTCCGCGGTAGGGAAGCCCACGCAGGCGGCTGTCTCCCCGAACATCCCCTCATAGCGCTGGATATTCCCCGGTCTCCGTATCTCTGCTATGGCAAACAGGACCCGGCCGTCATGGATTTTTCTCGGGAGGGAATCCTCCCCCGGAAGATTTTCCAGCGAATCCGGGAATCGGTTCACGAATTCCATCACAGCCTGAAACTGCGGGGAGTCGAAGCGGCACTCCCCTGTCTCCCAGTCGATAAAGGCATCCTGATTGAACATCATGAGATACTGCATCATCTCGTTCTTCGTGACTTCCCCGATGGGCAGCGCTTCGGGATTGCTCTGGGCGATTTCCAGCAATCTCTCCAGGGTCAGGCCGGCATCGTCTCCCAGAAGCGTCCTGTCTCCCGCCACAGTCCGCAGTATAAAGCTATCCGGAATGCCCACCAGCGTGCCATCAATGGTGTAGGTGTCCAGTATCCCCTCCACGAAGTCGTCAGGGGCAAGGGATTCCGACTGCTCCAGAAAGGGGCGTAAATCCTCAAAAACCCCCTGCCGCATGAGGCTTTCCACATCGACCCCGGACAAATCGATGAGGTCCATGGCCTCCCCGGTCAATATGGCGTTATATAGATCCGTCAGGGAACCGTAATCCTGCACATCGATGCGATATCGCTCCTGGCTCCTGTTGAACCTCACGGCCAGGGCGGCCAGGGCGCTGTCCCCGTCCACGGCGGCCAGAACCAGGTTTTTGCATGGGACCACATCCTCCGTCCTTGTCCTGCGCAGCAATGCTATACATCTGTCTTCATTTGTCCAATCCTCCACAGTAACGTAATATCTGCCGTCCTCCAGGATGCTGAAATCCTCCACGAAATACCCGTTGATGTCGCTGTCCGTCCAGGCGAACAGCTCCTCCGGGGACTGCCTGGATTTCTTGCCCTCTGCAGGAAAATCATATCCATAGACATACTTGTCATCGTACAGAAGAAGATTGTATTCTCCCGTCGCTTCTTTATCGGGAGCCCTGTTCGATTCGGCAGAATCGCCTCCTCCAAACGAGTTTTGGCTGCCGAAAGCCCCGTCTGCCGAATCCGCCGGGGACTGCCTTATCTCACATAACCCGTTGATATTCGGAAATTCTGCGTCCACCTCTATGAGCCTTTTTCCCTCAAAATCCACCTCCAGCATGGCACAATGTTCCGGATTCTCCCCCTTGCTGACGCAGACGCATAAGCTCTCCTCCGACCTGTCCACCGTCCCTATGACCCGGACGGTTTCCGAAGTGCCGAAAGGAACTTTTGCCTGATAACGCCCTTCCCCCGTATACAGCCAGATTCCCGCCGCCTCTCCCTCGGCGTATTCGCTGGTAAAGACATAGATCCGGCCCTGCCCGTCAACGGCCATGTCCCCCACCGAGCTGTCTCTCCCCATCTCCTGGGTGATGTCCTGGAAAGACATGTTGTTCCCTTCCGGATCGAATCTGCACAGATAGCGGTTAAGCTGGCTGTAGTCGGCGGAATAGGCATTGACGATCAGCCACACGCTGTGATCCGGATTGAAAGCAAAGGAGCATATCTCCAGGTTTTCCTCCTCCAGAGGCCATTGGAAGGAGACCTGTGTCAGCTCTCTGCGGGTCAGGGAATACCGGCACATTTTCTGCGGCTCTCCCTGGGCTTCTCCCACCATGGAAATGTAGCAGACCGTATCCCCAACCAACTGCATGTCCCCATAGCTGGCTCTGTCATCCGCCACTGTGAGGAATTCCGGCACATAAGTCCATTCCTTTTCCGGCTGGGCGGCCACGGCCTCACTGGCATTCACGCCGCCTTCCCCCAGGCCGCTGCCATCACTGCCGTCAGCGCCGTCAGCCTTCTTCTGGCATGCCGTCAGCGACAGGACGGCACCTATCATGAGCAGGCATATTCTGTTCCACTTCTTCATCTGTTTTACACCTCCTGCGTGTCTTCTTATCCTCTTATCTCCCCTTTTGCAGTCCGACTTTCCTTTTCAGACCCAGATATCCGCCTCCGCCAGCCACTCATTGCTGCTTCTGCTCCGTCCACAGCCTCTCCTGCACTTAGCATTCCATACTGCAAATGAAGCTCCCTGCAGCAAGGCGTGGGGAATCATACCCTCTTTTGGATAAACGCATGGCATCAAAACACTGCATCAATAGCTTCTTCGCAAAATTCATGCCACTCCGCATCCTGCTTTTCCTCCTGCCGGGAAACCATATCCATGTATTCCTTCTCCGTGGCAGGCTGGCCTTCTACGGCAAAAGAATCCCAGCCCTCATAGGTTCCGGTTGCGGAAGCTTTTTTGTCCACAGTGTACCCGTCCCTGGAAAAACCGGAGAAAGCGGCAATTCCCGCCTCGGCCATCCCTGTGGGGTCTGAATAGCTATAGGTGCCATCCTTTTTCAGATCCACCAATGTTCTATTGTCAGTGCTGCAGCCATATACCTCACTGTCCGCTTGATAGAGAATCACCTTTCCTCCCATGTCACCGGCTGCACCGGTCACAAAAAGAACCACTTCCTCTTTCCCATCCCCATCCAAATCCACTACGGCAAAATCGAAAATCTTCATCAAAGGGTCAGCCCCGTCAAAGAGAGCCGGTATCCCTGAAATGTCCATAGCTTCCGTCTTCCCCTCGGAGCAATGCAGAAACCGGGCCTCTCCCAGAAGCACAGCCTTCAAAAGCCCGTCCGGGGCAGAACCGCCGCTTTCTGGTGCCGTTTGCCCGGAATCGCCGCTTTCCGGTTCCGTCTGGCCGTAACTGCTGCCTTCCGATTCCATCTGCTTAGAATCGCTGCTTTCCCATGCCGTCTGCTTGGAATCGCCGCTTTCTGATGTCATCACTTCCCCTCTTTCTGTGGAACGCCCCAACCACCAGCCTACGCAGAAAAAGACAGCCAAAGCAGCTACTGCCCCTATCGAAACAACCATCTTCCGTCCCATGTCCATCGCCCTCCTTCCTTCACGCACTTTTTGCCCACTTTCGAACATGCCGCTTCGCGGCACATGTCAAGTACAACATAACGCAGTTCTGTTGTCAAGAATAATCGGTGCAAGCAAAGCGCAAAGGACGCGCTTGGAAGAATGCCCATGCACTTTGGGCATTCTTCCCGGAATGATTTAGATTTTCTTAGGCTGTGTACTTTACAGCCTTAGAAAATCTTCATTCCGTGCACACTTCATTGATCCAGGACATGCCTAGCATAGGGCAGGTTCTCTCCCGCCTCCAGGACGCTCCCGTCCGCGGAGTCGATCCTACAGACGTAAGGGGCGCCTCCCTCCGCAGACTGTAATACGACGATGTATGCCACATCCGACTTATGGGCGTAGTCCTCCTTCGATATATCCTCCAGATACACGTAGCTGTACTTCGTTCCCCCAGCCGCCAGGCCCGGTTGGGACTCCATCTTCGCCGCCGCTATTGCCTCGGCCTCCTCCTGACTGATGCCGCCCTCGTCCGCCACCCGGCGCCTCAGCCGATCCTGCCTGGTCAACTGCTCCCTGCGCGCCTCCTGGCCTGCCGGGGTCTGGGAGAGGACATAGTTCCTGAGCATGTTGAAATCAATGATCTGCAGAAGCTCCTCATCTGTCATCTCCCGCTGGGGCAGATTGAAATATCCCGTCTCGAAGACATAGCAGAAAACCCCCTCCGGCATCTCCTCTTCCCGCTCCACCAGACGAATCGTCCCCTCCGGGAATCTGCCGACCCTGTAGAGCCGCCAAAGCTCTGTCATGCGGCTGTCCTCGCTGTCTGAAAAATCCCTGGAAAAGCTGTCCGCTTCCACCCGCTGTGCCTGCAGCAGATCCGCGATGTCCTTCACCTCCTCCTTTGGAAGCGCTTCCATCCGCGCCATCACGAAGCTGCGCACGATGGCCTGCGCCGGGATGGCCGCGATGCCTGCTGCCAGTACGATGGATGCGGCTATCGCCGCCTTTTTCGTCCGGAAGGATCTGTCTCTTCGAGGACTGTTTCCGCTCCCCTCCCGTGTCCTGCTTCTCCCGCTTTTCACAAGGTGCCTCCTCTGCGCGGAAAGCCTTTGATATCCTGTTTCCATGCGGGGCCTCTCTTCTATATCTTCTATAGAAGTCTCCCCCTGCATCCGTTCCTGGAGATTCCGGATGATCCGCTCCTGCATTTCCTCTGGAATGTGAATCTGTTCCATGGTCTCCTTTACCCTGATTCCGCTCATCTGTCCTCCTTTCCTGAACTCCTGCCCTTTCCGGCGCGGGCATGGCTTTCAGCCAGACCCCCAGGTCAGCCGCATCTGTTCCCTGGCCCGGCACAGCCGCATCTTCACCGCGCCCTCCGTGATGCCCAGGATTTCCGCTATTTCCTTTATCTGGTATCCCTCTACATAATGCAGGTATATGACAATCTTCTGCTTCACGGGCAGCTCCAGGAGCTCCCGCAGCGTCTCCCTGTGCTCCGGCGCGGCCAGACAGTTCTCCAGGTCATCGATGCAGACCTTAGGGTGCCGGAGCTGGAACCGCACCATGTCCCGGCAGATATTGGTGGCCACCCGGATCAGCCAGGCCTTCTCATGCTCCTCGTCATGAAAATCCGGCGCTTTCTCCAGATACCGGCAGAACGTATCCTGGATGGCATCCTGGACATCCTGCTCGTTGCAGAGTATGACGATGCATATCCTATAGAGCATGTCGCTGTATTTTGTGACTGCCTGCCTTATGTCGTTGCCGATGTCCATGTATCTCCCACCTCCTTGCCTATAACACGTATGATTCAGGGAAAAGGTAACGTTTGTCTCACAGAAAAAGGTGCAAAGCACTCGCTCCATGCTTCACACCTTTTTATAACCGCCATTGAATCGTGGCCGTTCACTCTTTTATCTTGTCGATGTCCGTCATATTGACTCCGGCTACCTGGAGAATCGCTTTCAGGGAAAGATAGTGTAAAGCTTTAAATTCAGGCCTTTGGCTCTCCTTCCGCTTTCGTTCCATTTGCCAGCGCGGCCTTTCCTGCCAGGAATCCCGACAGCACTGCCTGGAGATCCACGCCTGTGGACTCCTTCAGGCCATCCGTCACCTGCACCACGGTTCCCATGACATCCTTCATGAGCTTGGTGGAATTGCCGTCGCCGTACATGGTGATCCTGTCCACGCTTGCCAGGGGCTCCGCGGCGTTCTTCACTACCTCGGGCAATGCCTTGAAGTACATTTCCAGCACGGCGGCCTCGCCCATCTTCGCCATGGCTTCCGCCTTTTTCTCGATGCCCTCCGCTTCGGCCACGGCCTTTGCGCGGATGGCCTCAGCCTCAGCCAGGCCCTTGGTGCGGATACCGTCGGCCTCCTGCTCCATGGTGTAGCGCTTTGCCTCGGCCTGGGCCTTCATGGCCTCGGCCTCCTTCTCGGTCTCGAACTTTTTGGCTTCCGCCTCCCGCTGGCGCTCATAGAGCACCGCGTCCGCCTGCTGCTGCTTGGCGAATCTGTCGGCCTCCGCCTTTTTCTTCACCTGGGCGTCCAGGGATTGCTCCATGACCTCCGCTTCCTTCTGCTTGAGCTGGATTTCCTTCTCCTGCTTTGCAATGTTGGCGTTGGCCGTGGTGATCTCAACGGTCTTTCTCTGTTCCTCCTCCTGGATGCGGTAGGCGGCGTCGGCCTCCGCCTGCTTGATGTCCGCCTCCCGCTTCAGCTCGGCCTTGCGGATGGCCAGGTCGTTCTGCTTCTTGGCAATCTCCGTGGCGGCGTTGACCTCCGCCTCGTTGGACTCCCGCTTGGCGTTGGCCTGGGCCTTGGCGATTTCCTTCTCGCTCTCCGCCCGGGAGATGGCCGCGTTCTTCTGGATTTTGACGATGTTGTCCACGCCCAAGTTCTCGATGACCCCGTTGCCGTCCACGAAGTTCTGGACGTTGAAGCTGATGATGTCCAGCCCCATGGCCGCCAGGTCGGGCTCCGCGTTCTCCTTCACCAGGGTGGCGAATTTCTGCCGGTCGGAGACCATCTCCTCCAGGGCCATCTTGCCCACGATCTCACGCACATTGCCCTCCAGCACTTCCCTGGCCACACGGCCGATGTACTCCGCGTTCTTGTTCAGGAAGTTCTGGGCCGCCAGCTTCAGGCGTTCCTCGTTGTCGCTGATCTTCACGTTCACGGTGGCGTCCACGTTGATGTTTATGTAGTCCGCCGTGGGGACGGCATTGGAGGTCTTCACGTCGATGGGGATCAGCTGGAGGTTCAGCTCGTCCTTTCTCTCCAGGAAGGGAATCTTGATCCCCGCCTTTCCGATGAGCACCTTGGGGTTCTTGCGCAGCCCGGAGATGATCATGGCCGTGTCCGGGGGCGCTTTCACATACCCTGTCAGGAAGATCAGGACCAACAGTACCACAACCACGCCCAGGATCACCGCCAAAATGGGGAATCCTCCGGAACCCATGCCCGCAGCGACACCGAGAACCGACATGTCCAATACAGCTTTCATCATACCTACCTCTCCTCTCCAGAAATCTGTTCTTCAAGATGCGCAGGACTGTTTTTCAATCCTTGTAACCATTATATAGTCCAGGCTTTTGATTTGCAAGGCGCAATCGGGTACGATAGGCAGCTTTACCAGGGCGGAAAGTGCACGTTTGGCTAGACGTAATATCAAAGCGGCTTATCATTATCCTATCCCTCCGCTCTTTTTTCAGGCTTCATCTCCTGAACTTCAAGTTGTCAATCCATATGATATCGGTCTGAGCGTTGTAGGTTCCCTCCAGCGCCTCGCCGTCAGGGTCAATCACCAGATTCCCTTCCCCGTCAATGGTGAATGCACAATCCTTATGGGAACCCCCTTCTGACACCCTCACGGTGCCGTTATCGGAGAATTCCAGTTCCTCGCCCCTGTTGGTGGAATAGGTTCCGTATGGCGTGGGGACATCTACTGCCTCCATAGTTCCGCCCGTTATCATTGCCTGCAAATTTCCCTGATTCACCTCATACCAGACGATAGGGATTTCGGTTCCGGAAGTGAGGGTTTTATAATCGGGATTCACTGCCTCTGTATCCGTAAATTCCCCTGTCAGCAGGTTCCACGCGTAGGTATGCCCACTTCCCACCTCCGCCATTGTAAGCAAGATGCCAGTGTCGTAGTAATGCCAGGAATTCGCGTCCAGGGGCTGGTATACGTTATCTCCGTCAAAATCCCATGTCTCCCCTGTGCCCCTGTCGTATTTCAGGACATTGAATATGGTAATCCAGATGGGTTTTTCGTAATAGTCAAAGGTGTCGGTGGTTCCGAGCAGAATCTCATCTTCCCCATCCTGGTCGATATCCAGCAGTGCAAAATACTGTCTGCCGTATTCCACCCCCTGAGGATAATAGGCACTGTTTCCCGATGAGTTCAGCAGGATATCGCTGAGCGAGCCGTCCCCTGATGCCTGTCCCGACTGATTCTCCACTACATCCTCTCCGAACTCCATAGAAATCATCTGGAACCCAAAGAGGCTGGCATCGTTTTTTGCCACAGTAATGGTATACGGAAACCCCGCCTCAAAGTCGTCAGAAGCCTCCGATAAGAAATAGGTACCGGATATTCCGTAAACCCCCTCTGACATCTGTACCGCAGTGTCAATCACATTCTCATCATGGGAAATCGGCTCGCCTACCATGCTCAATACAATCTTATCCCCTTCATAATACGCAGACAAATCCGCATCCTCTATGCCGAACACATTCTTCAGATAGGACTTCATGTCTTCTATCTCAAAATACTTTTTGAGCGTCTGCGGCTCCACTTCCATTGCGGGCAGACGGCGCAGATAGGAATCATCTGTCTGTGCGAAGCACCCCATCATGTCAATCAGCCTCATAGCCGCTTCCAGGTCGCTGACAGGGTAGGAATTCCCGTACATATCATCTGTAAAGAGGTAACTGTTCAACGTGAATACGCTGGTCATCACCTGCAGGCTTTCCTGCTCCTCCTCCGACAAAGCAATCTCTGTTTCCACTGTCGATGTTTCCTGCGGCTTTGGGGACGCTTCCGGCTCTTGGGATTCCGGGGACCCTAAAGATTTTTGGGATTTCAGGAATTCCACAGCATCATCATAGGACATCTGATTGTATATCTCCACAATGGCCGGGTCATCCATCCTCTCCTCCAGAGCCCCCGGCTCCTGCATCATGTTTAAGTTCTCCATGACTTCGGCACTGTCATCGTTCCATGCCCTTTCCCGATTGCCGTTTTCCCTGAACTCCCGGAACCTCTCATCAATGTCCCGCTTTGTGATGTCCGTGTACTCTATCACATTGAATCTCTGATATGCTTCATGGGTGTAGCCATCCGCGAACAGCTGGGGGATTTTTACTTCCCCTTCCAATCCTATACGGTCATAGCTCCAGCTGATTGGGTTGGTATCCGCCTCAAAGACGCAGGCAATCGCCTCCTTGGTTTCGCACTCTCCATTTTGGAACTCTGTAGAGGTAAATCCATGGTTATAGCCCTCTTTCCCGCTCTCAGTGGTGACAACCGTCCCGCACAGCCTCAATATACGGTCCACGTTCACGTCATAACCGTAGTGATAGACATTTTTCACATGGGAGCCGGGAAAATCCATTTCTTCCACGGCATCAAGCTCAAAGGCGGCGGGCTCCTCATACGCATCGCTGTAGCGTATCGACATGGACCCGTCCTGGTTCAGCACAATCAGCTCCGGTATCCCGTCCTCCTCAAAATCATTTAAGTCGAATCCTGCTGCCCTGTCGCTTCTAAGCAGATAATTCCGGAACTCTTCCTCCCATGGTTCCCCCCTGTCCTGCATGGCCACATAGGCGGCGGTGCCCGCGGCAATCACCGCTCCTGCCCCTATGGCTCCCGCGGTCACCTTTGCCTTTGCGGACGCTTCCGCCATTTTCCCAAGCAGATGCTTCATCCCCATTTTCCCGGCCGCAGCCACAGAGCCCTGCACGGCTGCCGCGACGGACACGGGCACGGCACAGGCGGAGACGTCCTCCTGGAAAAGCATCAGCAGCACAGGCGCCACGCTGTAGAGCTTTGTGCCCTGCCTCTTCTCCAGATCCAGCACGCCGTCCTTAATCTTCGCCCTTGCCCTGGACAGGTTGGTCTTCACCGTGTTCTCCGGGATGCCCAGTTCCTTTGCGATTTCCGACTGCTTCTGTTCGTTGTAGTAATACGCGATGATGCAGAGCTTCTGCATCTGGGTAAGCTGGGTGTCTATGATCTCCCTGACCATGCGCTGTTTTTCCCTGTCCTGCATGATTCCTTCCGGGATGATGTCGTCCTCGTCCGCAAGGTTCGTAAAGGTGTCGTCCTCCTCGTTCAGGAGCACGTACTTCTTGTTCTTCTTCAGCCATGCGTAGCATTTCCTGGTGGCGATGGTCCCCGCCCAGGAGAGGAAGCTGGCCTCATCGCCCAGCTGGCCTATTTTTTTGCTGATTTCCACATAGGTGTCCTGCATGATGTCGCAGACCGTATCCTGGACATTGTCATTGCCTCCCATGACTTTATAGATACAGGTGTAGACATATTTGCTGGATTCCTCATAGAGCATGGTAAAGGCCTGTTTGTTTCCTTCTCTGTAGCTTTGCACTGCCTGTTTCAATTTCATTGTCGGTTCCATAAAATCCGCTCCCTCATAAGTAGTTTAGGTTCTCATCTCTTTCTCTTCATATAAACGATTCCTGCTGCCACTGCCAGCACGGCCACCGCCGCCATGATGATGACGACAGGGGCGCTGCTGTTTTCTTCCGCAGCCTCCTCCGCGCTTTCCGGCTCTGTGCTTTCCATGCTTTCCTTTTCTGCATCTGCCCCATCTTCAGTGGCACCGCTTTCCTCCGGAGCCTCACCGGCCGCTGCCTGTATCATCGCTTTCTCGGCTGATTCCGCACTGTTCTCCGCAGTCGATTCTGTGCCGGCGGCTGCCGTCTCCGTGCCGGTATCCGCCTCCGGCTCGTAGCTTTCCGTTATCTCCGATTCCCAGCCCATGTCCCACATGACGACTACCCGCGCCCGGCCTGCCGTATCCACAACATGGATGCCAAGATTCAGCCCCAGGAAGGCCACATCCCGCTCCCCGTCCTGTGCCGTCCTGGTCTCTGTGGGCTCTATCCCGTTCTCCTGGGCATATTGGAGCGCGTCCGCCGCAAAGGCTTTTCTGGCCGCCTTGTCCGACTCCATATTGACGGTATAGACCTTGCTGTCCGCATCCGTCATGCCGCTCTCATATTCCGTGGGCGTCAGCATGGCGATGGCGTTCTCATTTGTCTCCAGGAAGTCCTTCCACTCCTCCGTGGCCATATATACCGAGGTCTCGCCGCCTGCCGCAATGCAGTCGAGCACCTCATAGACCTTGTATTCATACCCGGCGACCACGTTTTTGACGGTGATATCTCCGGAAAAGTCCCCGTCTGCCAGCGCCGTGTGCGACAGGGATGCCGCCAGCAGCACTGCCGCAAGTGCTGCGGCGAAGCCTTTGAATCCTTTTCTGTTTCCTGTGTTTTTCATGTCGTTTTTCTCTCCTCTTCCTCTTGTTTTTCTTGTGATTCCTACTAGGAATTCTCAATTCTACTCCCCTATAGATTATAGCGCGCCTTGCCATACGGCGCAAGTGAATATATAAGCAATAAATAGCATGTGTAATATGTAATGAATTGGCAACATTTTATATTGATACTAAAATGAATCTGTAAAATTTCACTGCACCCGGAGGTCTATGGAAATGATTTCTTATGAGCCACTATGGTCTACCATGGAAAAGCGCGGCATCACCAAGTACCAGCTTATCTACCATTGGGGGATGAGCAGCAATACCCTGCGGAGGATGGGGCACGGAGAACCTATAAGCTCCAACACTCTGAACGAATTGTGCCTGATCCTGGACTGCGGGGTAGAGGGCATCCTGCGGTTCCATGCAACGGAAGACGAATCGGCATCCGTAAACCAGCGGAAAGCGGAAATCAGCAATCTCCGGAAAAAGATTCGGAAAAATGAAACCTGACCCCCTATTTTTTCACCATGCCGCATATCAGCCTTATCGTATCGATAGCGAAAAACACGGCTCCCACCGTAGCCCCCACGAGCATCGCCACCGCTAGCCGCATCGCGGTCCCATTGAAGCCGCCGGGATGCAGCTCTTCGCCTGTCTCTTCATCGATGGGCGCTCTCCCGACCTCTGCCATGACCCTTTTCCCATACCAGAGGCCGCCTATCATGAAGCTTGTCACGATGGAGCCCAGGAGCTCGTGGGTCAGGAAATATCCCAACCTGTGCTGCCTGAATATCACATCCAGCAGCAGCACCCCGAAGAACAGGCCTGCTGTGATTGCCGGTTTCCTTATCCTCTGCCTCACTGTCCCGATGTCGCTTTTCATAAATAGTAACATGATTTTTCTCCTTTTCTCTGTTCGTTTTTTCAGGTTTTTCATCCTGTTATATAAGGGAGCATCCCTTTCTCAAAAAGGTTTCACCTAAATTCAAATTTTTCAGGTTTTTTATAAAATTTCTTATGGGCTCTCGATTCTGTGGTAAGCGGCAAAGCTTTTTGCCATGACTGCCAGCCTCCCGTAGATTTTTCCCGCTCCCCGGAGCCGCTGCCGCAGAATGGCCTATAGGCCTCAAACAGGGGATCCTCCTGGGTAAAAAATTCCCACCACTGCCTGAAGGACAGGGGCTCTATCCCCGCATCCATTGCCATATCCGCAAGGTAGGCCACAATAGGAATGCTGATTTTTTTCAGATGCCGGTTCCTCTCCGGAAAGGCATCCGTCAGGTATTGGATTACGGATCTGAGCATGTTGCTCTGTTTATCGCTGTAAACCTCCCGTATGCTCCGCGCATACTCCGATACGGAATCCTCCGAAAAACCGCTCAGCGCAAAGCCTGGCAGATATCTGGTGTCAAGGAGCATCATGCTCTGCAAAAGGCAGGACCGGTGGTCCCCTGCCCTTAGCTGTTGTCCTGTAAAGCTGCAGCTTTCCGTAAAAAACCCGGACTGCAGAATTTCATGGAGCATCCCTGATAATCTTCTTCCATCCACAAAGAATCTCTCCCTCCTGAAATGAACTTGTTCCTTTTCTTTGTATAAGGGAGCATGGGAAGCTTCGAAAGGTTTCACAAAAAGTTCTAAAATCAGCAAAAAAGAAGAACCAGGAATCATTCTTTTAGATTCCTGATCCTATGTCAAGAAATTCGATGTGATGTCTAAACAGAATCTCCAGACTGCACCTGCACTGGCGGCTTGGGCGCCCTCTTTGCCAGCCTCCGCCGTCAGGGTGGACGGTATACCGGTCTCCAGAATGCTGGTCAGCCTTCTGGAGACCCATTTATACTGCTTAACAATTTCACTTGCCGTGAAACCAGACTGCATAACGCTGAC
>NZ_CAPDXS010000041.1:0-34659 GCF_948601915.1 uncultured Acetatifactor sp.
CCCTTTTATTTTTAGTCTGCTCCCTCCCTCTGCCAATAATAATTATACACTAACGATGCCGCATTTTCTGACAATACGCACATTTAAGCATATGGAAACCCCATCCTGAAAAAAATTTCAAAAACAGATTGACTCTGCCGTTAGGGAAGCGTTTATACTATTATCATAGGAACCGTGCAGAAAGATCCATACCATACAGAACAGAAACCACAAAGGAGCAAAGCCATGGATGATTACATCAAGATCAGGGAAGTGACGGCCAGATACAACATCTCGGCCCGGACCCTTCGCTACTACGAAGACGTAGGCCTGATACAGAGTGCCCGCAGCAGCGACTATGCCTACAGGCTCTACGACCAGGAAGCCATCCACCGCCTGGAGCAGATCCTGATCCTGCGCAGGCTGAACATCATTATCAAGGACATCCAGCGCATCTTCGGCACCTCCAGCTCCGAGACCGTCCTGGAGGTGCTAAGCAAAAAGGTGCAGGACATCGAGACGGAGGTCTCCCTGCTCCAGGAGCTGAAGGAGATCGTCCTGACCTTCATCCGGCAGATCGAGCAGGCCGACTTCAGCAAGGAGGCCGATGTGAGGCTGCTCTATGAGAAAGCCAGGGATATCCGGGCCCAGATTGCGAATGTGGGCTACAGCGGCAACCCAGGGACGGTGAACCGTCTGCTGGAGGTCACGGAGAAGCTGGACAGAAAGGTGCCTGACATCATGATCGTCAAGATTCCCCCTTTCCGGGCGGTGACATCGGGCCGGTTGAGCTTCGAGGAGCTGTTCGGGGGCGGGTTCGGCCCATGGCAGGAAGCCCATAACCACCTGTTCAGGCCCGTGCTGTTCGACGCCCCCGACTTCCTGTGCGGAACGGGCGACAAGGCCGAATGGTTCTGGGCCGTGAAGGACGAGGTGACCCAGGCCGACACCGCCCCCTGGGAAATCGTCCAATGCCCCGGCGGCCTGTACGCGGCGGCAGTCAGCATAGACGGCGATGGGGAGAGCCATGACCATGTCAGACGCAAGACGGAAAAATGGCTGGAAGACACAGGATTCGTCATGGACGACAGCCGGGAATTGATGGGGCATATGGTCTATGTGGACGAGGAAATCAAAGAGGGGCTTGGGTATGAACAGATGGTGCTGTATGCGCCTGTGAAATTAAAGCGGGAAGCCTCCCTGGAATCAAATACCCCGCTGCAAGCAACGGGGCATCAAGCTTGCAACGCTGCAGAGCAGAAAGTGTCCTTCGGACACTTTGGTATTTGACCCTCGCGGCATTCGCCAACTGGCCGTGCAGGCACGGCCGCCTGACTCATTGCTCGCGGGAATAAACTGGCCGAAATCCCCAAAGCGGGGCCGCCCGTCGCTGCTTCCCCAAGCATGGATGTGCGGCCCCTTCCATATCATTTTACTGCATCGCTTCCTACCGTCCCGTCAGGCACTCTCCCTCAGGCCCCTCCGGCTCCGCAAAGGACATGCGCAGGCCCTCGCCGCCTGCCTCGATCTCCCAGCGCTGGGTATGGGGGCTGGTGCGGAAACGGACCAGGAGCACGATCTTCCCCTCTTCCTCCCCGCAGGACACCGCCATGACCAGCCGCTCCCTATCTTCCCCTGGATGATGTCCCCCAAGGGCGGGCTGCACATACCGCATGTCGCACTGGTTCACTGTCCAACAGCCCGTTTTCGCCTCCACGGTCTGGATGCTGCGCCCATCGTCGAAGGACAGATGTACCCTGTCCCCTCCCGACCTGATCCAAAGGCTGCCGAACCGCATGGGGTTCTCGTCCAGGCGGTAGCTCCTGTCGATCTCCGGAAGCCGCCCTCCCTCAGGAAGCGGCGGGAAAGCATGCACCTTCCCCTCCCCTGCGCCGCCGTCCATGGCCTCCAGCAGCCCGAAGACACCGTCCATCTCCTTCTGCATATCGGCACAGAAAGCCTGCACGGCCACGAACATGTCCCGCTCCGGCAGAATCACCAAAAGCTGCCCGAAGGCGCCGTCCCCCCGATAGCCTCCCCTGCTGTTGATCCAGAGCTGGTAGCCGTAGCCGCTGCACCAGTCCGGCGTTCCGTTGCCGGAATTGTCGGACACATAGGAGGACGCCTCCCGGATCCAGGCCTCGGACAGGATGCGCCTGCCCTGATAGACGCCGCCGCTTAAGTACATCTGTCCCAGCTTGACGATATCGTCGCTGCAGACATGGAGCCCCGCGCCGCCCACGCACCTGCCGTCGGCGCAGCGCCTCCAGGAGATGTCCGTCATCCCCATGGGATAGAACAGGTTCTCGCAGGCGTACTGGAAAAAGTCCCTGCCGGACACCTTCTCTATCACCGACACCAGCATGCAGCTCGCGCCCGTGTTGTATGTAAAATGGGTCCCGGGCTCATACACAGGCTCCACGCCGAAGAACGCCTCCGCGGAATCCGGTGCCACGATCATCTCCGGAATGACACATCTGTCATGTCCTGTGTTCATGGAGAGGAGGTGGCGCACCGTGATATGGGACATCTTCTCCGAAGCCCCTTCCCTGCCGAAGATATCCACCAGCCTGTCCTGCACCCGCAACAGTCCCTGCCCCACCGCGATGCCCACCACCGTGGAGGTGAACATCTTGCTCAGGGAATACACCTCCCTGGAGTCCCTGCAGGAGTAGGGCTCCTGTGCCAGGCGAAGGAGCCGGCGCTCCCCGCGGTAGATCTGCATGGTGTGCACCTCAATCTTATTTTCCTCCATAAATGTGAAGAAACCATCCAAAGCCTTCCCGTCCACTGTCGAATCCACGAACCATTCCATTTGCCCATCCTCCTCTTTTTTACAATACACTCTCGGAATCTCCAGGCTGCATGCCACGCGACTTTCCGAAGCTCCTCCGGACCGATTCCCCCACGCTCCAGGTGCTGTCCAACCCCCATGCCGGATTCCGTCTCCAAAGCTTCCGAACGCCTATTACATATGCTCTCCGAGTCTCCAGGCCGCATATCTCACGGCTTTCCCAATCTCCTCTGAGCCGATTCCCCCACTGTTCCAGGCGCTGTCCGACTCCCATGCCGGATTCCGTCCCCAAAAATTCCGAGCGCCTGTCTACGCAGGATCGCCGGAATACGCCAATCTGTCCATGGGGAACATATATGGCGGGCGGTCTTTCAGCCCTTCCTCTATGGAAATCCGCAAAGGAAATCCGCAAAACGCCCCCTGCCTAAAGCATACAGCCACGGAACGGATCCGGAATATCCGGCCAGGCCGCCCGGCGGCAGGAGCATCCCCCTTTTGCGCCACCCCCTGATGCTTCTATCATAATATAATGCAGCGCTCTTTGCAACTGCTTTTCACTGTTCTCCGGCCCTTCTGTCACAGCGGTCCTCGCCCCGCATCCGGCCTCATTCCGGCCTCTGACCGGATTCCCTGCCTGACCGGCTCCTCGGCCCGGCCGGCTTCACTGCCTGGCCGCTCCTCGGCCTGAGCGGATTCCCCTCCCTCTCCGGCTCCCAGCAGCAGCCCCCATCCGGCATCCGGTTTCACCTTCCACCTCCCCCCCTCAGGGCAAAACGCCAGAGCGTCCTTCCCGTCCCAGTCCAGGGGCAGCCGTATGCTGATCAGCTCCACGGTGCCGGAAAACCCCTCATAGTCCACCATGATGTAATTCCCGCCGCTCTTCAGGCGAAGCTCCGTCTCAAAGCGCCCCTCCTCGTCCGCCGCAAGCTCCACAACCTCCTCGTTCATCCGGATTCTCACCGTGGCCTGTCCCTCCTCGGCCAGTATCCGCCCGTACACCTGCAGCCTGCGGGTCTCGATGGAGCCGCCGCCGAACACCACGTCCCTTCCCGTGCTTCCCTGGCACTGCGCTTCATAGTTGCCCACATAGGCATCGTCATGGCATACCCGCTGTCCCAACAGCTCCTCGTCCGCCGTTATCTGCGAGGCGCCCAGCACCCCGACCACATTGTCGGCGATTTTCAGCCACTCCCAGGAATTCACCCTGCGGAAGCCGCAGCCCGTCAGCGAAAACGCAATGCAGCACAGGAGCACCGCCCTCACCCATCTATTCGTCCGTCTCTTCCCACATCTATCCATGCATCTCTTCATCCAAGACACCTCCCCAATCCTTCCTGTATCTGATGCCATTTATACCATGCATTATACAGGACAGCCCGATGCCCCGACATCGAATCAGGTGACATTTCCGCCGCCCGGGGTGACATTTTTGTAAGACGCCCGCCAGATAATTCGGTCAACACTATCCCCTTCCTCCAGCCGAAACGGCGGCTGAAACGCCATTGATTTATCTGGCTGGCGGCGATATAATAATGCCAGCGCAAACCTATCCGAACTCCGGGGGAAATGTGGAGAAAACTGCCCTTTCATATCCTATAATGGTCACAGAGAGGAGGGATTGTATGGATCTGCTTCAAGAGATGAACCAGGTGATCGCATATTATAGAAGAAAATCTGACAGGACGGATACGGCATGAAACCCCTGCCCGAATGATGGGCTGTTCCGTCTATGAATTCTCAAGGATTTTCTCATTTCTGACAGGCATGTCGCTTTCGGAGCATATCCGTCGCAGAAGGCTTGCCCAGGCCGTCTTTGACCTGCAGAACAGCAATGAAAAAATCGTGGATATCGCCCTGAAAGACGGCTATGAGTCACCCACCACCTTCACCAGGGCATTTAGGGGGCTTCACGGCGTTACCCCTTCCAGTGTCCGGAAGATGTCCGTCTCACTGAAGACTTATCCGCCAATCACTTTTCTACTAACAGTCAAAGGAGTGACCGGTATGGAATTTCGAATCGAGAAAAAAGAATGTTTTCAAATCATGGGCCTGTCTGGCTATGACACTGCAGAATGCGGGCCAGGCTTAAGACCGCGATCCACCGGGCTTCCTCCTCCATCTCGTCCTCCCCGTCGTTCTCTCCCGGCACGATCAGCGTGGTCAGCTCCACATGGCAGTCTGCCGATGCCCTTGTGATAAACCGCTTCACCGTCTCCAGATCCCCGCCAAGCTTCCGGTAATACCCCTCCCGGAACCCCTTCAGGTCGATGTTCATGGCATCGCTATAGGGCAGGAGCTCCTCCAGCACCTCCAGGGAGACCGTGCCGTTGGTCACCAGCACATTCTCCATGCTGTACTCCCTGACCAGCCTGGTGGTGTCCCGGACATATCCCCATCCCACCAGCGGCTCATTGTAGGTAAAAGCCACGCCGATGTTCCCGGCTTTCTTGCGCTCCTTCCACTCCAGCGCCGTGTCCGCCAGCAGCTTTGGCGGTACATACATCCCGCCGGCCTCCTCCCTGCCGCCCATGGAAATTTCATGGTTCTGGCAGAAAGGGCAGCGCAGGTTGCAGCCGTAGCTCCCCACGGACAGGGCATTCGCGCCCGGGCGGAAGTTCCGTAAGCATTCTGGCATAGATATAGCTGTCAAAGCGCACGTCCATATGATATTTGCTGAATTCTGCCCGCCTCTCCACGGCAAACCCGAATTTCCGCAGCAGGGCATTGGACGCAAGGTTCCCCACCGCCACCTCTGCCGTCACCTTCTCTCCGCCCCTGGCCCTGATCCACTCCAGCGCCAGCCCAAGGGCTTCGCTGCCATAGCCGCTTTTCCAGTACTTCCTGTGGATGCAGTAGCCGATATCATACACTTTTTCCCTTTCATCGGGAAACATGCAGAAAGACCCCACCGATTCCCCTGTGTCCGCAAGCTCGATGACAAGATAATATCCCAGCTCGCTCTCCCCGAGGGTGTCCAGCGCTTTCTGATAAGCCTGGTCCACATACTCCGCGGTAGGATCGCTCATATATTTCCCGTTTTCTTCATGGAACCACATGCCCGTCAGAAACTCCAGGTCGGACTTCTCATAATTGCGGACAAGAATCCGCTCCCCCCGCATGGGGCTGTCTATCCTCATAAGTCTTCCTCCTCCCAGCCCGGAATCCGAAGCGTCCGGATATAGGCCGCAAGCTCCCCGGCCATCTCCTCCGCCTCCGGTATCCGCAGATGCCCCGGGGTGCCGGAGCCATTGCGCCTGAACGTATATTTCGTGATTCCCTCGTCCTGCAGGCCCGTCACCGCTTCCTCTATGGCCCTGTCCCAGGATGGGTCGTGCCCCAGAATCGTGGTGCAGCAGATGATTGTAGCCTCAGGGTAGATCCCCCGCAGCTTCCTCAGGAAAGCACTGTAGCGCGCCCGCCATTCCACGGCCCTGGCACCGTCATAGTCCTCTTTCATATAATCCTCCGGATGGGCATCGTTCTGGCCCACCGCCACCACCACTACCTGAGGCGTGTAGGCTTTGAAATCCCAAGGCACCGCAGGGCCGAAGACAGGGTTGTAGCGCAGCTTGTCCCAGGCGGTCTCCATGCCGATGGCCTCCGGCTCATTGAACCAGCCCGTCCCGTCCAGCAGGGCGATCCCGCCCTGGGCGATGTCGTGTATCTGGGCATCCAGCTTCCTGGCTGTCATCCAGGCGTAGGAGTACCAGCCGTTGGAATATTCCCCATTGTGGACAGGGTCCGGTTTCCCCATGTATTCCACAGCCTCCGACACTTCTCCCGCGGACACGGAATCGCCGTACACCTCCATTCTTCGCTTCGGGTTCTGTCTGGCGGGAAGCAGGCGTTCCCCCTCCCCGATCTCCAGCCCCAGAAAGACCAGCTCGTGGCAGGCATCCTGGCGCTTGAACAGCAGGAATTCATGTTCTCCGCTACTTTCTATCGGAATTTCGCATTCCGCCGTCCCGTTCTCCGGAAGCCGCAGGAAGGTCTGCTCTCCGTCCAGAAGATATCCCAGGTAATTGTCCCAGTAGGCATGGCGGTTCCCCACATGCACCTTCAGCACCTGGCCGGTAAACCTGGCCGACACGCTGGTACAGGGAAAGATGAACACAGGGGCACGTCTGTGGCTCCAGTCGATTCTGCCGCTGTAGACCAGCAGGGGATTGTCCGGTGTTATTCTCATTTTGTCTTCCTCCCTTGAAGGGCATCGCAAATTGCTCTCTCCTAACTAGTCTACCATAAATCACCCGCCATGTACATCTAAAAAATTGCCCCTGCCGCAAACAGCAGGGATAACCGGCATTCCATCCGAAAATCCCGAACCTGCTGGCCGTTGCTTTTTGTAACCATATCGTTTAGAATAGTATCTATACGAACTCAATAGAATCCGGAACAGCGCAGGCGCAAGAAAGGAGCATTCTATGGCAATCCTGGCAGGCTTCATGGTCCCCCACCCGCCCCTGATCGTACCCGACGTGGGGCAGGGGCAGGAAGAGGCCATCAAGAACACAATCGAATCCTACAAAACCGTGGCGGAGGAAATCGGGCGGCTGCAGCCGGAGACCATCGTGCTCCTCTCCCCCCATCAGACCATGTACGCCGACTATTTCCATATCTCTCCGGGGCGCAGCGCCAGGGGGGACTTCGGGCGGTTCGGGGCGCCCCAGGTGCGCATGGAGGTCTCCTATGACACGGCCTTCGCCGAGCGGCTGGCCGCGGAAGCCGGAGTCCGCGGAATCCAGGCCGGCACGCTGGGGGAGCGGGAGCGGAAGCTGGACCACGGCACCATGGTCCCCCTGTATTTCGTGAACCAATATCTGACGGAATACCGTCTGGTCAGAATCGGCCTGTCGGGTTTCCCTCTGACGGCCCACTACCGCCTGGGGCAGTGCATCCGGGAGACGGCCCAGGCCCTGGACAGGCGCGCCGTGATAATCGCCAGCGGCGACCTGTCACACCGCCTGAAGGAGGACGGCCCCTACGGCTATCAGGAGGAGGGGCCCAGGTACGATGCCCGGATCATGGACGTCATGGCCAGGGCCGCTTTCGGGGAGCTTTTGGAATTTTCCGAGGATTTTTGCGAGAAAGCCGCTGAATGCGGGCACCGCTCCTTCACCATCCTGGCCGGGGCTTTCCACCGGACCGCCGTGGAGGCGCGGAAGCTTTCCTATGAGGGGCCTTTCGGCGTGGGATACGGCATCTGCGGGTATAAGGCCCTGGGCCCTGACGGAACCCGCGATTTCCTGGAACAGCATGAGGAAAAGGAGAATGCCAGACTCCGGGCCCTCCGGGAAAAGGAAGACCCTTATGTCCGCCTGGCCCGGCAGACTATTCAGGAATATCTGCGGACAGGCAGGCAGATCGCCCCGCCCCAGGGCCTGCCCCCGGAGCTTTACGGCACCCGGGCCGGGGCCTTCGTGTCCCTGAAGGAGGACGGGCGGCTCCGGGGCTGCATCGGCACCATCCAGGCCACGAAAGACAGCCTGGCGGAGGAAATCATCGCCAATGCCGTCAGCGCCTGCTCCAGGGACCCCAGGTTCCCCCCGGTGGAGGCCTGGGAGGCAGACCGCCTCACCATCAGCGTGGACGTGCTGGGGGAGACGGAGCCTGTCACATCCCCTGAAGAGCTGGACGCGGGCCGGTATGGGGTCATCGTGACGAAAGGCTTAAAACGGGGCCTGCTGCTGCCCAACCTGGAGGGCGTGGACACCGTGGAGCAGCAGATCGCCATCGCGAAGCAGAAAGCGGGCATCCGGGAGGGAGAGGCGGTGGCGCTGGAGCGGTTCGAGGTGGTGCGGCATTGACAGGCTGCGGCGCTGTCAGGCGGCTCAGGGCGAAGGGAGACAGGAGAAAGACATGGCAGAATTGACATCCATGATGAATATCGGCAGGGAGATGGCCAAAAAGCTGGATGCTGTGGGCATTGGTTCGCCGGAGGAATTGATCCGTTCGGGCGCGGAGCAGGCTTTCCTGAAATTGAAGGTAAGGTATCCGAATGTCTGCCTGGTCCATTTATATGCGCTGGAAGGCGCGGTCCGCAATGTGGAGTTCAACAGCCTTCCGGAGGACAGGAAAAGGGAGCTGAAGGAGTTCAGTGATTTTTTGAAAGCCTGACCGTAGTAAATGGATGCGGCTATGAACATCACACATTCCCCAGATACACATGCTCCAAATACCTCCCCGCGATACCCGCAAGGCGGCGCAGCGCCCCCACGTCCGTAGGCCCTCTGTCCCTCATGCGGTACTGGGGGAAGAAGCGGGTGATATGGAGCGGGATTTCCCTGCTTAAGCCCGCAATCCACCGGGCTTCCTCCTCCATCTCCTCCTCGCCGTCATTTTCTCCCGGCACGATAAGCGTAGTCAGCTCCACATGGCAGTTCGACGACGCCCTTGCAATAAACCGCTTCACCGTCTCCAAATCCCCGCCAAGCTTCCTGTAATAATCCTCCCGGAACCCCTTCAGGTCGATGTTCATGGCATCCATCCAGGGCAGGAGCTCCTCCAGCACCTCCAGGGAGGCCGTGCCGTTGGTCACCAGCACGTTCTCCATGCCGTACTCCCTGACCAGCCTGGCGGTGTCCCGGACATATTCCCAGCCCACCAGCGGCTCATTGTAGGTAAAAGCCACGCCGATGTTCCCGGCCTTCTTGCGCTCCTTCCACTCCAGCGCCGTGTCCGCCAGCAGCTTTGGCGGTACGTACATCCCGCCGGCCTCCTCCCTGCCGCCCATGGAAATCTCATGGTTCTGGCAGAAAGGGCAGCGCAGATTGCAGCCGTAGCTCCCCACGGACAGGACATTCGCGCCCGGGCGGAAATTCTGTAGCGGCTTCTTTTCGATGGGATCTAGCGCCATAGAGGTAATCTGGCCGTAATTCTCACAGACGATTTCCCCGCCCTCATTTTTCCTGGCGCCGCAGAGCCCCGTCTGGCCGGGGGCAAGACTGCAATGATGCATACAAACCTGACAAGTCCTTTTTTCCGTCATCTTCTCCGTCACCTTTCCACGCTCCTCTCCCGCTCCCGCCTTTCAGGACCGGCCCGCCGCTGCTGCTACCGCTTCTCCGCCGCCCTGTCGAACCCGTGCACCCAGTCGCAGCGCAGGTAATAGAACAGGTAAATCACGGAGCTGATCCCCCATGTCAGCGGGTAGGCCCAGTAGATATACCCGATCTCATTGGTCAGCGTTACGACTACAAATATGTAGCTGATACGGATCACGCACCACACCGCCAGCATGACGCACATGGGCACGAAGGCCTTCCCCGCTCCCCTGCACACCGCCGCCACCGCGTGGGAAAAGGCCAGCAGGCAGAAGAACAGCGACACCGTCCGGGCCTGGCGCACGCCCAGCTCGATGACCCCCGGCGTCTGGTCAAAGAATCCGATCAGCTTCGGTGCGAAGATATAGCAGCAGACCCCGATGGCCTCCGCCAGGGCCATCGCCGCCAGAATGCTGAACCGTGCGCCTTTCTTCGCCCTGTCGTACTGTCTGGCTCCCAGGTTCTGGCTGATGAAGGTGGTGCTGGCCATGTTGAAGCTGGTGATGGGCAGGAACGCGAAGCCCTCGATCTTGGCATGGGTGCCGTAAGCCGCCATGGCCAGCTTGCCGAAGGAGTTGATCTGGGACTGGACGATCACGTTGGCAAAGGCGATGACGGAGTTCTGCACCCCGGAGGGCAGGCCGTTTCGGACGATTTCCCTGAGCATGTCCCCGTGGAAGCGGATCCTGCGCCACTCCACGGTGAACACGTTCCCTTTTTTCATCAGATGGATCATGCACAGCACCACGCTGCCCGCCTGGGAGATCACCGTGGCCACAGCCGCGGACCACACGCCCCAGCGCAGCACCGCCAGGAACACCACATCCAGCACCACGTTCATCACCGAGGAGACAATCAGGTAATACAGGGGCCTGCGGCTGTCCCCCAGAGCGTTCATGATGCTGCGGCAGACATTGTACAGCACCAGCGCCAGGGAGCCCAGGAAATAATACCGGAAATAGGAGATGGCCTCCGGCAGCACCTCCGGATCCGTCTGCATCCACACCAGGAACGTAGGGGTGAACGCCACTCCCACCACCGTCAGCAGCGCCCCCGCCGCCAGGCCGAAGGCCAGCACCGTATGGACCGCCCGGGAGACCTGGTCCCCGTCCCCCGCCCCGAAGTACCGGGAGATCACCACGCCGGCTCCCATGGCGATCCCGGCGAAAAAGCTGATCATAAGGAAAATCAGCGTCCCCGACGAGGTCACCGCCGCCAGGGCGTTGGTGCCGAGATACCTGCCCACGATAAAGGCATCCGCCGTGTTGTAGAGCTGCTGGAACACCTGGCTCAAAAAGATGGGCAGCGCGAAGCCCAGCATCAGGGAGTAGGGGTTCCCCTTGGTCATGTCTTTTGTTTGATGGATCATTGTCTTTTGTTTTTCATCTCGTTCATCTGTCATCTTTTCCGCTCTCTGTTCTTTCTGTTTGTTCGAATTTCGCACCGGACATCTTAATTATACTACAAAACCACAAAGTATTCCTTATATTTTGGATATTTGGCGAAACTTTTGGTCAATCAGTACCGCTAAGCGGTATCCATGTGAAATAATGAAAATTTTGTCGGTGGCTTTTGTCGGCGGCAAAACAAATATGATATGAACCCAGTTTAGGACCCGAACCCGCATTTATACTGCGCTCCGGTTAAATTTGCAGCGCGACCCGACTGTATAGCTTCAGAAGACCAGATTTGCAGCACAACCCGACTGCAGACCGCCAGCCAGGTACTTTCCCGGGGACGCCACTGTAAATCCTGGCGGTCTGCAGTATAGCTTCGGAAGACCAGTCAAGGCCGGGCTGAAAGCCCTGTTCCTTTCAGCCTTGACCGGAATTCCGTAAGCAACCTATCATGAGCTAAGATATCTTGCGCTAAGCCAAACCTCCCTCCGTATTCTGCCGGAACTCCCCCGGCATGTACATCACAAAATCAGGTATAATACTTCGCCTGTGCATTCCACAGTTGGCTGTACTTCCCGTCCCCGGCCGCCAGCAGCTCCTCATGGGTTCCGGTCTGCACCGCCTCTCCTGCCTCCATGACGACTATCCTGTCGCACATCCGGCAGGAGGACATCCTGTGGCTGACGAACAGCACGGTCTTCCCCTCCGCGAGCTTCCCGAAATTCTCGTATATCTCATGCTCCGCATAAGGGTCCAGCGCGGCGGTGGGCTCGTCCAGCACCATGATGCCTGCGTCCTTGTAGACGGCCCTGGCGATGGCCAGCTTCTGGGCCTCCCCGCCGGAGATGTCCACGCCCTCCTCGTCGAAGTCATGGAACAGAGGCTGCGAGATTCCTTTCGGGTATCCGGCCACCAGCCCCGAAAGCCCGACCTTCTCCAGCGCCGCCAGCACGCGCTCTCCCTCATACTCTCTGGAGCCGGCCACATTCTCCGCCAGAGAGAACGCGAACAGGGAGAAATCCTGGAACACCGCCGCCAGATATCCCATGTATTCCCCGTAATCGTAATCCCAGATATCCCGGCCGTTCAGCAGGATGCTGCCCGAGGCGGGGCGGTACAGCCTGCACAAAAGCTTGACCAGCGTGGTCTTCCCCGAGCCGTTCTCCCCCACGATGACAGTCTTCTCCCCTGCGCACAGCCGCAGGTTCACGTCCTTCAGCGCGTAAGCATCGCTGTCGGGATACCGGAAACTGACATTTTGGAAAACGATATCGCAGCCGGATCCTCCACCGCCGTCAGGCTTCCCTGCCACAAAGCTTTTCTGCCCCTCCGACATCCCCCGCACTCCCCCGCTTTCCCGGGCCTCCGGCAGGTCCATATACCGGAAATACCGCAGCAGGTGCTCATTGTTGTTCCGCAGGTCCGTCAGGATCTCCGCCATCCTGGCCGCAGCCTCGATCAGCCGCGTCACCGCGCTGTACAGCAGAATGACGCTGCCGCAGCCCACGGCGCCCTCCATGGCCCCCCGTCCGACGGCAAGGTACACCGCGCAGCCGCAGACGATGGAGCAGCCCAGCTTGACGCCGTCATACCGGCTTGCGGCATTGTACTCCCGCTCCTTCCCCTCCGCCAGCCGCTCATAGCACTTCGTCTGGCATTGGTCCAAAATCATCCTCTCCTGGCTGTAGATCCTGGCGTCCATGGCCGCGTCCTCGTCCGGCAGATAATTCATATGATAATAATCCCCGTATCTGGCATACCGGGCCCCTTTCAGGAACAGCTCAAAGGTCACGTCAAAGCGTTTCCCCGTCATCCGGCAGGCCACAAAGGAGCTGAACCCCGCCAGCGCAGCCAGACCCGCCAGGCCAAAGCTCCCGCCCGCCCTGTCCGCGGGCAGCATCCCGGCCAGGGACGTGACCAGTATCACGGCTCCCATCCCCGCTGTGAAGAGATTCGTCCAGACCACGTCCATGTCCCAGTACAGGCTGGCCATCCCCGCGCCGGACAGACCGATCGCGCCGGACACCTCATCCCGCAGCCGCCTGGTACTGTCCCGCTCCAACAGCTCGTAGGGCAGGGCATAAGCCTTGCCTGTCAGGCCGATCTCATGGGAGGCGAAGAGCCTCCGATACCCTGCGTCGATGCGGCAGTCCTCATAATTCCTCCACAGGGACAGCGCCAGTATCAGTCCCGCCCCCAGGATGGCGTACAGGAACAGCCTGCCCCTGTCAGGGCTTACGGTGAGCCCGTTAAGCAGAACCGCCGTCACAGCCGTCTCCAGAAACGGAATCCCGGCTATCAATATGCTCCTGACCATCACATGCCCCATCTGTCCCGGCAGGATGCGCCCGAACTCCCGGATGCCCCGGCGGACGATTCCCATGTCCTGTCTCAATGTCCTTCCGTTTTTCCTCATCTGTCCTCTCCTCCCTCCCGGCCATACGTCTGATCGGTATCGCCTTCTTTCCTTCCGGCAAAAGGCGCGTCCTCTGCGCCGCATCCAGCTGCGGAAATCCGCTCCTGATCCCTGTAATATCGGCTCTGTACCCGGAACATGTCCGCGTATCTCCCGTTCTTCTCCATCAGCTCCAGATGGCTGCCGCTCTCCGCGATCCTGCCCTCCTCTATAAAGAGGATCCTGTCGCAGAACCTGGTGGAAGCCAGCCTGTGGGAGACGAAGACCGAGGTCTTCCCCTCTGTCAGCTCCCCGTATTTCTCATAAATCTCACTCTCCGCTTTTGGATCCAGGACCGCCGTGGGCTCATCCAGCAGCAGCACCGGAGCGGCCTTGTACAGCGCCCGGGCCAGCAGCAGCCGCTGTTCCTGCCCGCCGGACAGCTCTGTGCCCTCCTCGGATATCTGCCCCACCAGGCCGGTCTCCTCCCCCGCCGGCAGGGACTTCACCTTCTCCTCCAGCCCTGCTGCCCGGATGGCCTCCCACATGGCATCCTTATCCTCCCGCTCCCGCACGTCCAGCATCACGTTCCGGGCCACGCTCACCGGAAGTATCCGGGAATGCTGGAACACCGCGGAAAAATGTCCGTAGAGCTCCTCCTTGGGAATGGACCGGATGTCCCGGCCGTCCATGAGAATCCGCCCCCGGTCCGGCTCCAGCATGCCGCAGAGGAGCTTCACCAAGGTGGACTTCCCGGCACCGTTGCGCCCCACGATGGCCAGCCGCTCCCCGGCACGAATCGTGAGGTCCAGGTTCCGGAATATGGGAACCTTCCGCTCCTCTCCGTCCTCCCATTTCCGGTAGGAAAAAGATATGTCTTCCAATATAAAAGATACGGCCCTCCCGGTTCCGCCGGGCTTCCCCGTGCCTTTCCCGTGCGAAGCGGGACTGCCCGGCTTTGTTCCGGCGCACTCCGGCAGCACCTCCCACTTCGGTCCATCCCAGTCCGCAGCGCACTCCGGCATCTCGCCGCCCTCCCGGCTGACAGCGCCTGACGCCAAATCCGCTCCTTCCGCGGTCCCATCCTCCGGCAGCGCCAGGAACCCGTAGAAATCCCGCACGAAATTCTCCGCCTCCCGGAAGCCGGAGACCGCCTCCGACAGCTTCGTCAGCCACATCCCGATTCCCGCAATCGCGCCGAAATACAGGGAGAAGTCCCCCACGGTCATGCCGCCCTCCAGATACCGCTCTATCAGGAACAGGCAGGCCAGCCCGTTCCTGACGAATATCAGCAGGGCCGTGATTCCCGCCCGGAGGAACTGCCATCTCAGCACCTTCGCCTCCACCGCGTTCTTCCCCCGGATTACCTCCTCTGTGATTTCCTTCAGCATTCCGGTCATGGAGAAGATGCGGATGTCCTTGGCCTCCTTCATGCCCCTGGTGCCGTAGGCGATATAGTTCAGCCGTCTGTCGGCCCTGGCCTTTTCCTCCTTGAATCCCTGCTTCCTCTCCTCTATCCAGATGCCGGCAGCCATCTCGACCAGGAAGAACAGCCCCAGAAACACCAGAATGGCCGGATGGAGCGTGCCCACGATGGCGCAGTACGCCGCCAGCCCGGCCCCGGCCTCCAGCAGGGCGGCCTCCTTCCCCGGAAGCTCCACCACGCCCCAGTTTGGGCTGGCGATGGCCGCTCTGGCCTTCTCCATGCCGATCTTCCCCTGCTTCGAGCAGAAGACTCCGTAATCCAGGCGCAGCATCTTCCTCTCCCAGAGGGCGTTCAGCCTGCGGAACAGGAATGTCTGGGAGCATTTCTCAATCTCATTGTGGAACACCAGGTTCAGCACGGCGGCCGCGGCAAGCCCCGCCCCCACCCGGAGGACGGCGGCCGCAAACGGCGCGAACCCTGCGCCGCCTGTCACTGCGTCCAGCACGATTTTGGGCAGCAGCAGGAGCAAAAGGGACTGTGAGACCTGTGACAGACATGCCAGAAGGGGCAGCGCGATGCTGTACCTTCTGTACCGATACATTTGACCGTGCAGGAATTTCAGACCCTCCATTCCCGCAGGGTGATTTTTATTTCCATATTTCTTTCTGTTCATATGAGTTCCTTTCCTGTTTTTCATTTCCTATTCTGTGATGGGGCAGGAGCGCTTCCTCCCGTACCCTGGAAGCCCCACACTGTTCCGCAGCGGGCTTCCACAGATCCGGACAGCAAAAAGGCAGGGAATCCCCCTGCCTGGCCAGCGTACATGAAGGTACACGAAAAGAACCTCTTCAGGTACTGCCATTCACTGCCTGTGGGGAAGAATCAGAATAAGCAATGGACTCCGCACACAAATAGGATTCCATCGCCGCAAATAAAAATAAGTACGCCAAACAAAGCGGTCTCCCGCCCCCTGTTCCGGTGTGGCATATTTATTTGCGCATTCTTCCACAGGCAAAAATCAACATGACAAGTACCTCTTTTTTTGTTTATTATAGCCTTTGGAACAGAGGCTCGTCAAGGGAAAACTGCCCTAAAGCATGACATTTTCCGCGGTACGCTTTTGCGGCAGTTATCCGTAAAGCTGTGAAATATATATAAAATCACTTGCGAAAGTCCGCCGGGCATAGTAGGATATAGGAAGGATCGGGGCGCGTAAGACAAAAGCTCCGCCAAAGCGTTCATTGTCAAAGCAAAAAGTAAAGGATGATTCGTATGAAAGAATATGTGATTTTTACAGACGGCGATGTAGACCTCCCCTCTCCCTATGAAAAAGAGGTATCTCTGCTGCCTCAATATTACTATTTCGATGAAAACATGATATACGGAGACGAGCAGGTCCTGTCCAGGGAAGCGTTTTTCGAGCAGCTGCGCAGCCGCAGGGCCTACACCGCCGGAGTGAATCCCGATTTCACCCGCAGGCGCTTCGAAGAGGTCCTGGGGGCGGGGAAGGACGTGCTGTGCATCGCCGTCTCCTCCGCCTTGAGCGGCTCCTACAGCACGATCTGCATGGTGGCCGACGAGCTGCGGCCCCTGTATCCCGAATCCAGGATAGAAGTGATCGACTCCCTCAGCGCCACCCTGGGCAGCGGGTTCCTCTGCGTGGATGCCATCGAGATGAGGGGCAGAGGGGTGCCCCTTGCGGAAACGGCTGAGGAGATCCGCAGACGGGTGGGCCTGATCGATGTCTACTTTGTGGTGGACGATTTCAAATATCTGGTCCAGGGCGGCAGGGTCTCCCCCAGCGTAGGCAAAATCGGGGATATCCTGGACATCAAGGTGACCCTCACCATCACGGAAGGGCGCATCGTGCCCTACAAAAAGAACCGGGGCCTCAACGCGGCCCTCCGCAATATCCAGCAGATCTCCCAGTCCAGGGAAACCGCCAGGCTGGGCTCCATCTATGTGGGCAACGAAGCGCTTTTCGAGAAATGCAGCTCCCTTGTGCAGAGTAGCTGCCGTGCCTCCCTGAACCTGATCGTGTCCTCCCATGTGGGCCCCAATGCCACAGGAATCGCCATAGAGTGGGCCGGGAAAGCATAGGCCCTCCCATTTCCATACCGCTGTCCCCGTCCGCTGCCCCGGCAGGCTGTCTTTCAGTGGCCTGTCCGGATTACGGCGCAGATGGGGCCGGCTGTATTTTTCCGCTTTTTGCGCTGCGACAGCCTGTCCGGACAAGCCCCACCGGCTTCCCCGGCAGCCCGAAGGAAACTGGCGGCCCCATGAAAGGTCCCTGAAAGCGCCTCCCGGGCAGCGAAATATATAACACATCTGTCATGTCCGGCCCGGGGAATGACTTGCACAAACGCCATGAAGCGTATATAATAAGGGACGTAAAAAGACAACACAGCGCAAAGAGCGCCAACGGGAAAGGAGACATCATGGCTATCAGAATCGGTATTTTAGGTTACGGCAATCTGGGACGGGGCGTGGAATGCGCCATCCGCCAGAATCCGGATATGGAATTGAAGGCAGTGTTCACAAGGAGGAATCCTGGGGAGGTAAAAATCCTCACACAGACGGCGCAGGTCTGCCATGTGGACGAAGCGGCCCGGTGGACGGACAGGCTGGACGTGATGGTCCTCTGCGGCGGCAGCGCCACGGATCTGCCCGCGCAGACACCGGAGTACGCAAGGCTCTTCAATGTGGTGGACAGCTTCGACACCCACGCGAAGATTCCGGAGCATTTCGCCAACGTGGACGCAGCGGCAAGGGAGGGCGGGAAGACTGCCGTCATCTCCGTGGGCTGGGATCCCGGCATGTTCTCCCTGAACAGGATGTATGCCAGCGCCATCCTCCCCCAGGGCAGGGACTACACCTTCTGGGGCAGGGGCGTCAGCCAGGGCCACTCCGATGCCATCCGCCGGATTGCAGGCGTGAAGGATGCCAAGCAGTACACCATCCCCGTGGCGGACGCCCTGGAGGCGGTGCGGGCCGGGAAGGATCCGGAGCTGACCACCCGCCAGAAGCACACCCGGGAATGCTACGTGGTGCCCCAGGAGGGGGCGGATTTGGCGAAAATCGAAGAAGAAATCAAGACCATGCCCAACTACTTTGCAGACTACGACACCACCGTCCACTTCATCAGCGAGGAAGAGCTGAAAAGGGACCACAGCGGCATCCCCCACGGAGGCTTCGTGCTGCGCAGCGGCTCCACGGGCTGGGAGCAGGAGCACCGCCACCTGATCGAATACAGCTTAAAGCTGGACTCCAATCCGGAATTCACCGCCAGCGTCCTCGTCGCCTACGCGCGGGCCGCTTACCGCCTGTCCGGGGAGGGAGCCCACGGCTGCAAGACTGTCTTCGACATCGCCCCCGCCTATCTGAGCGCCAGGAGCGGAGAGGAGCTGCGTGCGGCCCTCCTGTAATCGCCAGACTGTCAAGAGCCTGCGTCCCACTGCAGCGCCCGGGTAGTCCGCCATCAAAATAGGGGCCGTATAAGCCCCTATTTCTCATTCTCGTTCAAATATTCCAGAATCCCCATATGTATGGCCCAGGCCACCCGCTGCTGGTATTCCGTCGTACAGAGTTTCTCCGCCTCGGCACTGTTGGAAAAAAACCGCACTCGGATTCAGCTCCTAATAGGCAGACTTTACATTACAATGGGTAATCTACTAATAAAATGCACTTGCTTCATTTAATGTTTACAGAATAAGTCAACACCCCCGCTGCAAGCAACGGGGTATCAAGCTTGCAGCGCTGCAAAGCTGAAAGTGTCCTGCGGGCACTTTGGTATGTGACCCTCTCGGCATTCGCCAAATGGATGCCGGCGCATCCGCCTGGCTCATTGCCCTCGGGAATCAATTAAACGGATTAAAAATCAATAAAAAGGTTTAATTCGGTTAAAAATATGGTATAATGGATAAAACGGATAAGGAGGTACGCATATGGGACTCAGAGCAGAAGATGTCTTCCGCCCCGGGGCATTTCCGGAATACACCTATATATCGAGAAAATCTGCCATTTCCGACCTGCCCTATGAATTCCGGCTGATGCAGGCCATCAAGGTATCCGGCTTCCTGACCTCCCTGGTAGGCCCTTCCAAAATGGGGAAGACCATTCTATGCGAAAAAGTCATTGGATTCGAACATATCGTGGAGATTTCCGGAGCAGACTTCGATGAGGATACGGACTTCTGGAAGCTGGTCTCTGCCAAAGCCGGGCTTGCATATGAAGGCCAGTTTGCATCCGAAAAGCAGATTCCCAGCACCAGCGATAAATATACCAAAAAGGAAACCTTCTCCCTGACCAAAGATAAGATTATAGAATATTACAGGGCAAACGATCTGGTTCTGGTCATAGACGACTTCCACTATGCCCCGGAGGGAAAACGGATGCAGATCGCACAGCAGCTCAAAGATGCCATCCGCAGGGGATTTAAAGCCATTGTGGTCTCCCTTCCTCACCGGGCAGACGAGGCGATTCGGCAGAATGCGGACCTTTCCGGCCGCTTAAGCCTAATCAACATGGATCCCTGGGAAGTAGACGATTTAAAGGAGATTGCGAAGCTGGGGTTTGGAAAGCTGAACATTTCCATTGAGGATTCCATTGCAGCGCAGATTGCCGTAGAAAGCCTTTCCTCTCCTCAGCTGATGCAGTATATCTGTCTGAACATCTGCACCATGCTGGAAATGTCCGGGAAAGAAAAACGACAGGTCTGTCAGGAAATCCTGGAGACCGCCTACCACTACACCACTGCAAACTTTGAATACGGAGATGTGGTGTCTCTGATGCAAAAAGGGCCGAGCACACGCGGTAAAAGCCGGAACACATTCCGGACTGTCAATGGAGAGCAACACGACATTTATGAGCTGATCGTAAAATCTATTGCAGAAAATCCTCCCATTATGAAGTCGGAATTTGAGGATGTGAAAGAGCGCATCTACCGCCTACTTGCAGACGACAGCAAAAAACCGTCCCCACAGATGCTCCGGGAAAGCCTGGCAAAGCTGAAAGAATTACTGTATGGGCGGGAAGATATTTTTAAGGTACTTGACTGGAAAGAAGGGAGCCTCTATATTCTCGATCCTCTGTTCCTGTTCTATCTGCGATGGGGAGGCGCACGGTGACAACAATGTTTATCGGTACAGGTACAAGCATAACGAGTATACCGAATGCCGTCATGCGGCTGAAAAATATAAAAGACGGTCCGGAATTTTCCGCTTTTTTGACTGACTTGAGAAATTTTTTTAAAACACTGGAAACCGCTCCGCAATGCCTGATGGAGTTGGAGCAGCGGGCGTACTACGTGGTAAATGAATATTCTGACAAAGAGACAATGCGCAATCTGGATGCTGCAAGGAATCGGGTCATTGCATATCTTGAACAGACCATGACCGCTTCCCCTGCAGATGACCGCCTGCTCACCATACTTGATAACTACTATCTTTTTCTGGAAGCTCTTCTGGAGCGTCCGCCCCACAGGCGTGGCGGCATCCAGAATGAACAACTGTCAGGGCTGAAAATCCAGAATGAATACGATGTCCAACACCTGCTGTATGCCTATCTGAAACCCCTGTATCCGCTGGCAAGGGCCGAAGCCAGCGAGGATACCGGCTATGGCACAGTCCGGGCAGATATCCTTCTGGATTCCGAGCATGTCATTGAAGTAAAGTGCACCCGATGCAGCATGCCACAAAAGAAGTTGATAGAAGAAATAGAAGCAGATATGGTGCATTACCATGCGGAGCACCTCTATTTCTTTATTTATGATAAGGAAAAAATCATTCAGAATCCCCAACTGTTCCGCAATATCTATGAAAACAAAGTAAAAGGGAAACAAATACATATCGTTATCCATCAGCCTAAAATACTATAAAAGCCTTTCTGCGGAGAGGGGTATCAGCTACCGAACGAGTCTGTCCTGAAAAGACATCCTTAATAATGCTCTCCGCAGAATGTTTTACGAGCTCTCCTGCCTATTTCTCATTCTCGTTCAAATATTCCAGAATCCCCATATGTATGGCCCAGGCCACCCGCTGCTGGTACTCCGGCATACAGAGCTTCTCAGCCTCGGCGCTGTTGGAGAGGAAGCCGCACTCCACGATGACGATAGGCACCCCCGTCTTCTTCAGCAGGTAATAACTGTCGTTGGCCTTGACCTGACGCTTGTTCTCCGGATCCGCGCTTTCCACCAGCCGCCTCTGGATGCCCTCCGCCAGCCGCTGGCCCTGGGCGCTTCCCGTGTAGTAGAACACCTGCGCCCCGTGGACATATTCCTCCGGATAGCTGTTCTGGTGGATGCTCACGGTCAGTGCAGGCGCTTCCTCTTCGATCAGGGCGATCCGCCGCTTCATGTCCTGGACCTTCTTGTTGGGGGCATCCGCATCGTTCAGCCCCTCGTCCGACTCCCTGGTCATCACCACCTCCACATCGCTCATCTCCAGGTACTGCTTCACCAGCCGGGCGATCTCCAGGTTCACGTCCTTCTCATTGGCTCCGTTGATCCCCACCTTGCCGGGATCGTCGCCCCCGTGTCCGGCATCGATGACCACCCGCCGCCCCTTCTCCTCCTGGGCCTCCACATTGCTGCCCGCCACGTAAGCCGCCGCCTCCCGCCCCAGGTAAGCCAAGGAGGCCAGCAGCAGCAGGGTAAGAGCCGCCGACAGCAGCCTGTCCCGCCGTTTCTTTCTGTCTGTCATATTCCCTGTTCCCACGCAAATCTTTGTACTATTTATATTCCTGACATCTTTTTTCCATTCCACTTCTTAAATTTTATTTAAATTTCGGAAAAAGGATTGCGCTCCCTCCCCGCCTCAGTTAATATGAAAGTAGACATAACAGAATGAATGTCGCATCAGGAAAAGGAGGTAATAGCTATGAAGTTTTATCAGAAAGCAAAAAAGTTCCTCACGATTTTAGCTGCCGTCGCCATCCTCATGGTGGTGCCCGGCCTCTGTTCCATAGAGGCGTCCGCGGATGGCCCTGTCACATACGCGGTGAAGTATGTACCCGGCAGCAGAGACTGGCGCTACCAGGCCAATGTGTCCGCCTTCGATGACAATGCGCCCCACAGGGAGCTCTACTATCTGCTCCAGGAGCTGAAGGACGGCGACCTTGTCGTAGTCTATAACGACAGCCCTTCCGTCCCCGACCTGAACCTGGGCACCAGACGCCTCAGCAATCTCACCGTCACCGGCACCAGCTCCTTTGTGGTGATCTACTGCGGCGACGTCGATAACTGCTACCTGCTGAACGGCGCCGCCTGCTCCGTCAACGCCAATGTCACCAATGCCTATGTATATGATACCGTACTCTGCAATTTCAACAAAAATGTGGGGGAACTGTATGTCTATCCCCAGGATGCCATGACTGCCACCATCGGATGCAGCGGCACGGTAGACCACCTGTATGCCGTCTCCCGCACCACGGGAAAGACTTATTACAATTTTTACAGCTTCCAAGCAGGCTCCCTGGGCATCAAGGACGGCATCCTGACCACGGCCAGCGGCAGATATTCCACGGCCCCCAATCCCGCCAGCGTCACCGTGACCAGGGAGAATTTCGACTATGTCCGCTACGCCAACGACTACCCTGACGTGAAGGCAGCCCTGGGGCTGAATGCCGCCGCCCTCTACGGGCACTACACCACCTATGGCATCAAAGAGGGCCGGATCGCCTATGCAGTCGCCAATCCGGGCGCGGGTGCGGGCACAGCCACGGGCGAGGCCACCAGCGCGTCGGAGTTCAACTACATCCGCTACGCGGACAAGAACCCTGACCTGAAGGCAGCCTTCGGCTATGACGCAAAGGCGCTCTACAAGCATTACACCACCTTCGGCAGCTCGGAGAACCGAGGCAGCTATTCCATCTACGACACCTTCGACTACACCCGCTATGCCGACGACCATGCCGACCTGAAAGCCGCTTTCGGCTATGACGCAAAGGCGCTCTTCCGGCATTACGCAACCTATGGCATCTCGGAGGGAAGGGGCAATTACTTCAAATAAATGACGGCTGGAATAACCGGCGGAAAATGCCATGAAAAAAGCTGTGCAGGCCATCCTGCACAGCTTTTTCGTATCCGCATCTCCCAAATCATGAATTCACATATGCGCTCACCAGATCCCACACCTGCTCCGTCCCGTAGCCCAGCCGCCAAACCGCCACACCGCCTATATTCTTGGCCTTCATCACGTTGAGCTTCACCGAGATGGATTCCGCGTCCTCCACCCAGATCTGATAGGTCACGTTCCCGCTCTGCCACTCCGCGTAGTTCTGGCAGGTCTCCTCGTCCCAGGCGGGCTGCACGTTCATCCGCTGCAGGTAATCCGCCACATTGGCCAGGGTGATGTACTGGTCCGACACCTCGGCCCCCTCCGTCTGCCACAGTATGGTATAGAAGGGCAGGGCGTTCACCACCTTTTCGGCGGGCACCTGCTCCTCCTGGAGCGTCCTGTCCAGCCCGTTGGACACATAGTCTATGCTGGCCACGCTCCCCGGGTCCCCGCTGCCGTGCCAGTGCTCGTCATACCCCATGATGATTACATAGTCGGCCACCCGTCCCTGGATGTCCAGCCTGTAGTGATTGTTGAAATTGAAGGGCACATAGCTGTCCACCGACAGGACCAGCCCGCTCTCCCTGCACAGCACCGAGAGCTCCTTCAGGAACTGCGCGTAATGCTCCCCGCACTCCTGGGGCAGGCCCTCATAGTCCAGGTTGATGCCGTCCAGCCCCAGCCCCAGGGAGGTGTCCACCATGTTCCGCGCCAACTGCTGCCTCTTTGTGGTGGAGGAGAGCACCTGGTAGGTGCTGATGTCCTCGCCCGTCTCGTTCTTATAGTTGAAGTTGTCCCAGACCCCCCATACCTGGAGGCCGTATCCGTGGGCCCGCTCCACATACCCGCTGTCCGCGAAGGAGCGGAAGCCCCCCTCATTGTCGTTCAGGCTGAACCACGTGGGCGCGATCACATTGATGCCCTTCCCCTCCGCCACCATGGCGTCCAGCGTCTCGTTCCCGGCCTCTCCGCCGATGGCGTGGAAGCCGAGGCTCACCTTCCCCGGCAGGGACAGCGAGGTGTATTCCGCCGGCACATAGTCCGTGACAGGCACCTCCACCTCTGTGGACTCATTGTCCAGGCGCTTGTTCTCCACATAGCCGATCAGGGAGTCGGAGGTCTTCACCTCGCTCCAGGTCTCCATCCGGTTCAGCAGCTCTACCTTCTCCCCCTTCTCCAGCTCCCGCAGGATCGGGCTCTTGATGCCGCCCAGGGTGCGCACCTGGGTATCCTTCACCACCTCCAGCATCTGCTTCTCCCCCCACTGGGTGTACATCTGGATATGCCTGTCGAACCTCTCGTAGGAAAAGTTCGTGAACAGCCTCACGTACTCCGCCGCCACATAGACCTTCTCCCCCTCCAGGAGACAGGTGGCGTACACCGTGGGGTGGCTGCCGCCTTTGTCCGAGTATTCCCTGGCCCCGAACGCAGTGGCCACAGTGTCCTGCGCGGTGGTGTACAGGAGCTTCTGTTCCGCCGCGTCCACATAAAAGCCCTCATTCAGATATTTCTTCATGGTATCTATGTCAAAATATACCGCGTCCTCCCGAAGCAGCGCCTTCTCCTCCACCATCCCGTCCTGCAGGACGATGGCCAGCTCCCCCTGGGCCACCCCGAAATACTGGTCCAGGTCCGCCAGCTCCTTGCTGTAGGTATACTTGTCCAGGATCATCCCTCCGAATCCTACCAGAGCGACTATCAGGATCAATGCCAGCGCTACGATTACCGGTATTATTCTCTTCTTCATTTTCAGTCCAGCCCTTTCTCCCAGAATAGATGCATGGTTCCCAAAAGACTTATCCATCATATCATATTTGGCCCCCTAAGTCATTACCAAATTTTCCATAAATCGCCATAATCGTCAGGCCGTTCCCCCGCTTCCCCTTATTCCGTCATGGACGGGAACACCGCCGCCGTCAGCATGAGAGGCAATCCCAGCCTGCAGCAGACAGCGGCGCCCCGCCGGCAATCCGGTCTACCTGCGCGTCACTCTGTCGAAGCGCACCTGTTCGATGATGCCCGAAGCGTCCAGCACGTAGTCAGCCATATAAGGGCTGTTCTCCCGCACCGCCTTCGACACCACCTCATCGGGAAGGGCCTCCTGCCCGTCCACGAACAGCTCCACGCCGCTCCGCCGCATCTGTTCCAGACGCGCCAGCATATGTTCTCTTACCGCCTCCATATCCTCTACTTCGATTTTTTCTTCATACAACTGAATTCCTCCTTGTTCTAAGGCTTCCCATCCAGAAGGAGCTTGTGATCTTGTGATGAATCCGAATGCGGCCGCGCGATGTGGGTCCGTAACGCATCTCCACATGTCAGGAAGCCTATAAGATGAAAGTAAAGCGAATGCCTTTGGCAGTACGGCAACGGAAAAAATTTCCATTGCATATTTTGTTTAGATTGAATTATAATTGTGAAAATTAGTTGACATACTTATGACCAAGCAATCGATACATCCGGTTTTTGCTTGTGAGACATCCTTAGATTTATGCCAGTTTCTTTCTACTGTCATATAATGTGGTATACACACTTAGAATATAAAGGATGAAGTGGAACGAACCGTTCCCAAAATCAGTTTAATCAACTTGAAGTCAAGACTGCCGCCTCCTTCCCCGTACAGAGTACCGAAGGCATCCGCAGTTTTACTATACCACAGCTATGTCGCTTTTGCAAGCGAAAACTTAGAATTATTAAAAAATATTAAAACTCAGAATCTGCCTATTGACTTAGGGAAGCCAAAAGTATATGATGTCATCACGTAGCATCGTAATTTTACAGTTCAGTTAGGCAGAACGGAAAGGGTTGTCGCATGAAGATAGAAAAAGTAAATGAGAACCAGATTCGCTGCACTCTGACCAGAGAAGATTTGGCAAGCCGCGAACTGAAGATCAGCGAACTGGCTTACGGCACCGAAAAAGCCAAGACATTGTTCCGGGATATGATGAGGCAGGCCAACTGCGAATTCGGCTTTGAGGCCGAGGATATCCCCCTTATGATAGAAGCCATCCCCCTGAACGCGGAATGCATCGTCCTGATCATCACCAAGGTGGAGAATCCCGAGGAGCTGGATACCCGCTTCTCCAGATTCGCCCCCTCCGTGGCGGAAGACGACGAGGATGAGGACATGTATTCCCAGTACCCGGAGGAGGGCTCCAATGAGATTCTGAACCTGTTCCGCCAGATGCAGACCAGCCAGGAGGACGGCGCGGAAGGACAGACCGAGGGCGGGGAGGCCAATCCCGCGAACCATGTGCGCATCTTCCGGATGAGCTCCCTGCAGCAGGTGATAGAGGTGTCCGCCATCATCGCGGGCAGCTACCAGGGCCTGAGCACCCTCTATAAGGAGAATGCTGCCGGCCGGGGCCGGAAGCCGGAAGGCTACCTGCTCCAGCTGTCCAGGGGCGACGCCACCGCCGAGGCCTTCGACAGGGCGTGCAATACGGTGTCGGAGTACGGAATCCCCCAGCGCTATGCCCCTGCCGGCGGCGCGTTCCTGGCAGAGCACTGCGAGGCGCTGATCCGGGACAATGCCGTCCACGCGCTGGGCGCGGCTTCCTGAGCACACCGGCGCGTCAATTTCGGGTAATCGATGCCTGATGTCCGCGCCAGGACAGGCGGAGGAAGGAGTCGGGCCGGGCATGGCCGACTGACGGCAGCGCAGTACCGGAGCGGGCAGCCAGGGCTCCATGCACCGGCGCATTATAACGATACGAACGATACGGACATACAGGGGGCGGCCGCCTGAGACCCAGGGGCCGCCCCTTTCCGTGCCGCGGACTCTTGTCCGCCTCCATGGCCGGACCTTACACCGCGGCTATGGCATCCATCAGGGCATCGATGTCGATTCCATGTACCATCGCGGCTTCCTCCAGGGATTCGCCCTGGGCGGAGGGGCATCCCAGGCAGTGCATCCCGGCCTCCAGCAGCACGGGGGCTACGTCAGGGTTCGTGTTCAGGATCTCTCCGATCGTCATTTCTTTCGTTATATTGCTCATTGCCTTCTCCTCTCTGTAAGTAAAAGTTTTATAGTGGTGCCAGCCGCTCGCAGGGGCCGCTCCCCGGCCCCTGTGAGCATAGACCTATTATATATTATCCCGCAAAATCTGACAAGCTATTCTTAGGCCCGTCTACAGAAAATTCATAACTTCACCGCAATTATAAAATTTTTGAAAAATTCAGTAAAATCCACGGTATGTACAGAAAAAAGTACACATTCCCACCTTGACTCTCACCAGTGTTTTTCATATAATAAGCTTAAGGATTAGAAAGCAACATTCACTCATAAACTAATTCAAATTTTACAGGAGGGTATTTCAAAATGAGACCAGAATGGACAGATTTTGTGGCAGGCAAATGGGACAAAGAAGTCAACGTCCGCGACTTCATCCAGAGGAACTATCATCCCTATGACGGCGATGAGGCATTCCTTGCCGGCCCTACCCAGAACACCAAGGATCTGTGGGCACAGGTGCTCGATCTCCAGAAGAAGGAAAGAGAAGCCGGCGGCGTCCTGGATATGGATACCAAGGTAGTCTCCACCATCACTTCCCATGGCCCCGGATACCTTGACAAGAGCAAGGAGACCATCGTAGGCTTCCAGACCGACAAGCCTTTCAAGCGCTCCCTGCAGCCCTACGGCGGCATCCGTATGGCAGAGAAGGCCTGCTCCGACAATGGCTATGAGGTGGATCCCGAGATTTCCGAGTTCTTCTCCACCCACAGAAAGACCCATAACGCAGGCTGCTTCGATGCTTACAACCAGGAGATGAGAGCATGCCGTTCCTCCCATATCATCACGGGTCTTCCCGATGCCTATGGCCGCGGACGTATCATCGGCGACTACAGGCGCGTAGCCCTGTACGGCATCGACAGGCTGCTCGAGGACAAGCAGGCTCAGAAGGATTCCACCGGCAAGGTGATGACCGACGATATCATCCGTCTGCGCGAGGAGATTTCCGAGCAGATGGTGGCCCTGAAGATGATGAAGGAGATGGCTGCTTCCTACGGCTGCGATATCTCCAGGCCCGCTGCCAATGTGCAGGAAGCCATCCAGGCCGTATACTTCGGCTATCTGTGCGCCGTGAAGGAGCAGAACGGTGCGGCCATGTCCCTGGGACGTACATCCACCTTCCTTGACTGCTACGCAGAGAGAGACTTAAAGAACGGCACCTTCACAGAGGAGCAGATTCAGGAGTTCGTTGACCACTTCATCATGAAGCTGCGCTGCATCAAGTTCGCCCGCACGCCTGAGTACAACCAGATCTTCGCAGGCGATCCCGTATGGGTGACCGAGTCCCTGGGCGGCGTAGGCGTGGACGGCAGGCCCATGGTCACGAAGATGAGCTTCCGCTATCTGAACACCCTGACCAACCTTGGACCTTCTCCGGAGCCCAACCTGACCGTTCTCTGGTCCACAAGGCTTCCGGCAGCCTGGAAGAAATACTGCGCAAAGATGTCCATCCAGACCTCTTCCATCCAGTATGAGAACGACGACCTGATGAGAGTAGACCACGGCGACGACTACGGCATCGCATGCTGCGTATCCTCCATGGTCATCGGCAAGGAGATGCAGTTCTTCGGCGCCCGCGCCAACGTGGCGAAGTGCCTGCTGTACGCTCTGAACGGCGGCGTGGACGAAGTGACCAAGAAGCAGGTAGGTCCCAAGTACCGTCCTGTGGAAGGCGACGTGCTGGAGTACAACGATGTATGGGGCAAGTTCGTAGACATGCTGGAGTGGCAGGCTGATGTCTATGTGAACACCCTGAACATCATCCACTATATGCATGACAAATACTGCTATGAGAGAGCTGAGATGGCCCTCCATGACAGAGACGTGAAGCGCTACTTCGCTACCGGCGTGGCCGGCCTGTCCATCGTGGCCGACTCCCTGTCCGCTATCAAGTACGCTAAGGTAGAGGTTGTCCGCGATGAGGACGGCGTAATCGTCGACTTCAAGACCACTGGCGACTTCCCGAAATACGGAAATGACGATGACCGTGTAGACGAAATTGCTCAGATGGTAGTCCATACCTTCATGACCGCCATCAGGAGGCACCACACATATCGTCAAGGTATCCCTACCACCTCCATCCTGACCATTACCTCTAACGTTACCTATGGTAAGGCTACCGGTAATACACCCGATGGACGTAAGAAGGGCCAGCCTTTCGCTCCCGGTGCTAACCCCATGCACGGCCGCGATACCCACGGTGCCGTAGCTTCCCTGGCTTCCGTATCCAAGCTGCCTTTCAATGATGCGCAGGACGGTATCTCCAATACCTTCACCATCATCCCCGGCGCACTGGGCAAGGAAGACAAGGTATTCTCCGGTGACATCGAGCTGGATCTGAAATAAGACCTTATAACAATTTGTCAATGTCCTGCGGCAGCGCGGTCCCCCGTACTGCCGCGGGAAAAAAGAAGGAGGCGCCATGGACGAGGATAAGATGATTGATGACCTGGTGAAGATGCTGGATTCCGGCATGACAGAGGGCGTAGGCCATGTAAACGTGGATTACGACCAGGAAGTCGAGTCAAAAAATGTTCAGACAATGGGCTGCACGGACTGCTCGCGGACACCGTTGGCCTGTAGTGTACCCACCCTGGAACAGGGGCTGGACGATTATCACTGATCCGGCCTCCCCACAAGATGCATCTATATTGATTCAGTTCATATACTGTAAATAAATAAGGAGGAAAAACATTATGGCAACAAACAATGCACAGGTTGACAACCTTGTAAACTTACTGGATGGCTATGCGACAAAGGGCGGCCATCACCTGAACGTGAACGTGCTGAACAGGGATATGCTGCTGGACGCTCAGAAGCATCCCGAGAACTACCCTCAGCTGACCATCCGTGTATCCGGATATGCCGTCAACTTCATCAAGCTCACTCCCGAGCAGCAGGCTGACGTCATCTCCCGTACTTTCCACGAGGCCATCTAAGCGTGGGAAGAAGTTCTAGGCGGCCAAAAGACGCCCGCCAAGAACTTCTAGGCTTGCCGCGAATGAATTCGCGTTGCTCGCCAATCCCACGCGGAAGAATGCCCATAGGACGGGCATTCTTCCAGGTTTGCGGCTGTGGTTCACGGCTGTAGCGACATGGTTTTAAGCCCCGGAGGGAGGAATCTCTTCGGGGTTTCATGGACATTAAGAAAGAGTGGTAATCCTATGCAGGGCAGAATACATTCATTGGAAAGTTTTGGGACGGTTGACGGGCCGGGGACGCGGTTCGTGGTGTTCGTGCAGGGGTGTCCTATGCGCTGCGCCTACTGCCATAATCCTGATACATGGGATCTGGAGGGCGGCACTCTCATGGAGCCCTCATACATCATCGAGCAGTACGAGAAGAACAAGGCGTTCTATGCCAATGGGGGCGGCCTCACCGTCACCGGCGGCGAGCCCCTGATGCAGGTGGATTTCCTGATCGAGCTGTTCACGCTGGCCAAGGCAAAAGACATCCATACCTGCATCGACAGCTCCGGCATCGTCTTCAATCCGGACAACACAGCGCTCATAGAGAAGCTGGATAGGCTCATGGCCCTGACGGATCTGGTGATGCTGGACATCAAGCATATCGATCCGGAGAAGCACAGGGACCTCACCATGCAGCCCAACGGGAACATCCTGAAGTTCGCTGCCTATCTGAACGAAAGGCATGTGGACATGTGGATACGCCATGTAGTGGTTCCCGGCATCACGGACGACGAGAAGTACCTGTTCGACCTGGGATACTTCATCGGCCAGTTCGACAATCTCAAGGCACTGGACGTGCTGCCCTATCATACCATGGGGGAGAAGAAATACCAGAGCCTGGGCATGGAATACAAGCTCAAGGGCGTTCCTGCCATGGATAAGGATAAGCTGCTGGACAAAAAGAAAGCCATCATCGACGGCATCAAAAAAAGACGAGCATAAAGGAGGATATTTACTATGGCATACGTAATCAGCGATACTTGTGTGGCCTGCGGCGCCTGTGAGGCACAGTGCCCTGTAGGCGCTATCAGCATGGGGGACGGCAAATTCGAGATCGACCCCGACAAGTGCATCGACTGCGGTTCCTGCGCAGGCACATGCCCTACAGGAGCCATCTCCGAGGGCTGATAAGGCTGTCAGATTCCCGCAGAACGCACCCGCCCGGACGGTTTCTATACCGTTTAGGCGGGTATTTTAAATCGGTTTTTCGCACTCCGGCAGGAAGGCGGGCGCTTCTTCAAAGGAAGCGCCTTTTCTTTTTCCCGGTTGGCTGGGCCTGCCCTTCCTCGCTGTTATCGGCATCTCCTTTATGCAGATTGGCTTTCGCCAAACCGTTCCTGTCCTGGCCTTTTTCCGGCTTTTCCTTTTTCAGGCGGCGGCTCTTTTTGCGCAGCAGCTCGTCCATCCTCTTATAGTGCTCCTCGTCCCGCTCCGCCAGCATCCTGTCCCTGGCCTCCTCCCGCTCCTCCTGCATCCGGAACTGGTAGTCCAGCTCCTTCACCACGCTCTCCCGGATCTCCCGGGTCAGGGTCTGATTGTTCTCCTGCAGGGTCTGGCGTATCAGCTGCTGGAGCAGCCATTGGAGCCTTCTGGATTTGTCTTCCCTGGATTCCTGCACGGCCTCCGGCTCCCGGCCTCTGTTCGGCACGATATCGATGGCCAGTCCTCCTGTCCGCTCCGCCATCTCCCCCCGCTGGTCGGCTCCGTCAATCATGCGCTCTTCTATCCCGCCCTCCCCCGGGGCGTCCGGAGGCAGTACGTCCAGCTTTCCGTCCTTTAGAATCATCTTGATTGCTTTCAATTGCAGTCCCCTCTCTTTCATTCCTTTTATCTGCTTAAACCGCTCCACGTCCTCTTCCGTGTAATATCGATGCCCCAGTTCGTTGCGCTTGATCGGCAGATGCAGCTCCTCCTCCCAGTAGCGCAGCACATGGCTCTCCACCCTTACCTCCTTTGCGGCATCCGAAATCAACAAATAATCTCCCATAGCTTCTCCTCTCCACGCTTCGTGAGTCTTCTAAAATGGTTGTGCACGGGCCTGTGCATAAAAAAGAGGACAAGCACACTCGCTCATCCTCTTTCGTAGGTTTGTTTTTTATCCGTCCTCTTCTATCTGTCGCCCACCGGCCTGTGCTCCAGGTTCATGAATCTCTGGTACTCCGGCAGCCAGGCCAGCTCTATGGTCCCAATCGGGCCGTTCCTCTGCTTGGCGATGATGATCTCGGCAATCCCCTTCTTCTCCGAATCATGGTTGTAATAATCGTCCCTGTAGATGAACATGACCACGTCCGCGTCCTGCTCGATTGCGCCGGATTCCCTCAGGTCCGACAGGATCGGCCTGTGGTCGGGCCGCTGCTCCACCGCCCGGGAGAGCTGCGAGAACGCGATGACCGGTACGGAGAGCTCTCTGGCCACCGCCTTCAGGGAGCGGGATATCTCCGATATCTCCTGCTGCCTGGACTCCGTCTTTCCGTTTCCCGTCATCAACTGCAGATAGTCGATCATGATGATGGACAGGTTGTGCTCCAGCTTGTATTTCCGGCATTTGGAGCGCAGCTCCGCGATGCCGATGCCCGGCGTGTCGTCTATGATCAGGGAAGATTTCCCGATGACTCCCGCGCTCTCTATCAGCTTCTCCCACTCCTGGTCGCTCATCTGCCCTGTGCGCAGCTTCTGGGCGTCCACGCTGGATTCCATGGAGAGCATACGGTTCACGAGCTGCTCCTTGCTCATCTCCAGGCTGAAGATGGCCACTGTCAGCCCTTTCTTGAAGGCGGCGTGTCTGGCCAGGTTCAGCTCGAAGGCAGTCTTCCCCATGGAGGGGCGGGCCGCTATGAGCACCAGGTCGGAGGGCTGCATTCCCGCCGTGCGGTAGTCCAGATCCAGGAAGCCTGTGGGAATGCCGGTGACGTTCCCGTGGTTCTTGGCCGCCGTCTCTATCTTGTCCATGGCGTTCATCACCACCTGCCTGATGGGGACATAGGAATCCGTGGAACGTTTCTGCACCAGCTGGAATACACGTTTTTCCGTGTCCTCCAGTATGTATTCCAGGCTTTCCTTGCCCGCGTAGCAGGTATTGGCGATGTCCTCGTTCAGGCGTATCAGCTTCCGCAGGATCGCCTTCTCCGCCACGATCTCGGCATAGGACTTGATATTGGCGGATATCAACGGCGCGCTGAGGAGCTCCTTTACAAATTCCAGGCTGCTGACCTCCGGCGGCACATCCTTGGTGCGCAGACGCTCCTGCAGCGTCACCAGATCCACCGGTTTCCCCCCGTCGTTCAGCTCGCACATGGTGTCGAACAGGACTCCGTACTGTTTGTTGTAGAAATCCTCCCCGCTTATCAGCTCCGAGGCCTTGCCTATGTTCTCCCTGTCCAGAAGCATGGAGCCGATGACGGACTGCTCCGCCTCCATGTTGTGGGGCAATATACGTTTAAGCACATTTTCTTCCATGATATCACGCTTCTGTCACTTTTACGGCCAGCTTCCCTGTCACCTGGGGATGCAGCTTAACGGGCACCTCATAGGAGCCGAAGCTCTTGATGCTCTCCTGCAGTTGAATCTTCTTCTTATCCACCTCAATGCCATGCTGTTCCTGGCAGGCTGTGGCGATCTCCTTGGAGGACACGGAGCCGAAGGTCCTTCCGCCCTCTCCCCCCTTGATCTTCACCACGATCTGCTTGTCCTCCAACTGCGCGGCCAGCGCCCTGGCGGCCTCCAGCTGCTCCTGGGCACGCTTGTCCTGGCTGGCCTTCTGGAGCTTCAGCTCATTCATGTTCTTGGGCGTGGCCTCGATGCCTATCTTCTTGGGCAGGATGTAGTTCCTGGCAAATCCGTCGCTGGCCTCGATGACGTCGCCCTTCTTGCCCAGCTTTTTCTCGTCCTGTAATAATATAATCTTCATTCTCTCAAATCCTTTCCCGGTAAACTATATTTCTCCGTTCTCCAGCATGCTGTCCAGCGTCCGCTTCAGAGCGCCCATGGCTTCGATGATGCCCACGCCCTCCATCTGGCAGGCGGCCGCGTTCAGATGTCCGCCGCCGCCCATGCGCTCCATGATGACCTGCACATTGACTTCATCAATGGAACGGGCGCTGATATGTACCTTCCCCTGGAAGTCCGTCAGTACGAAGCTGGCCTTGATGCCCCTGATGTTCAGCAGCTCATTGGCCGCCTGGGCCCCGATGATCGTGGGATTGGGCAGGTCCTCCGCCGTACAGATGGAGATGGTAAAGCATTGCTTGTAGATTTCGGCCTGGCTCACAGCGTCCGCCTTGGCCTTGTACCCCTGGGCATCCTCCCGGAACATCTTGCGGACCCTGGTCACGTCCGCGCCGTTGCGGCGCAGGAACGCCGCCGCCTCAAAGGTGCGCACCCCGGCTTTTATCATGAAATTGTTGGTGTCTATCATGATGCCGGAGTACATGCAGTCGGCCTCCTCCGGGCGGATCCGGATATTGTCATAGGTGTACTGCAGGATCTCCGACACCATCTCGCAGGAGGAGGAGGCATAGGGCTCCACATAGGAGAGGGTGGCGTTCTCAATGGTCTCCGTGCCCTGCCTGTGATGATCCAGCACCACCACGG
>NZ_CAPDXS010000042.1:0-34355 GCF_948601915.1 uncultured Acetatifactor sp.
CCCTTTTGGATTGGAATATTCAGGGTCGCATTGCTGTTCATTTGTCAAGGTGCTGCGCGGCAATCAATTCATTACCGCGAACGGAGAAGGAGGGATTTGAACCCTCGCGCCGCTATTAACGACCTGCACCCTTTCCAGGGGTGTCCCTTCGGCCTCTTGGGTACTTCTCCAAGTCGCAGAATCAATCATTTCCTTATATAATCGGCTGGTGCCCCATTTGCCAGCACCAGAGCGGAGAGAGTGGGATTCGAACCCACGCGCCCTTGCGGACAAACGGTTTTCAAGACCGCCTCGTTATGACCACTTCGATATCTCTCCAAGCGAGCCGCTCTCTCAACGGCAAAAACTATTCTAGCAAAAAGATTGGAATCTGTCAACAGTTTTTTTCACTTTTTTTCATTTTTTTCCAAAGTCCCCATTTTCAGCCTGAAACAGACCGAAAATGGGGACTTTGGGACCCGGGGCTATCGCTTTCTCATTCCCCCATGATCGCCACGCCGTCCAGCAGGACTCTGACGATGGCGTCCGGATCGATGGCGGTGTCGAAGGAAGCCCTCATGTCCACATCCAGTTTCCCCGAACCGTACCCCATGGAGCTCAGCAGCACCGTGGCCTGCGTCTGCGTCCCGTCCTCGAAGACGATGGTGATGTCATGTTCTCTGCCCATCCCCCATATGGAGGAAACCTCTCCCTCATATGTCCCGTACAGAGTCAGATAGACCGTCATGGGGGACACATAGACATCGTACCGGTCGAAATGCACCTGATCCTCCGTCTTGTCCAGCGCTCCGCTCAGCGCGAGCCCGTAATCTCCGCTGCGCTGTATTTCAATAGAGGTCTTATAGAAGCCGCTCTGGACATCCTCATCCGGAATCTCCACAAACCGGAAGGACTCCCCCTGGTCTTCCGCGGCCGGCGCTTCATGGCAATAGCTCTCCGCGTACAGGGTATAGGTTCCGGGCGCATTTCATTCCGTCATGTTTTATACCGCTCAACGATTTCACTTTCCGTGAAACCAGACTGCATGACGCTGACTGGTTCAATCCCATGATTACATTAGACAGTATTCATCATTTTCCTTCAGGCAAATCCTCCTGCAGCAGACTCTCGGCCGTCCTGATGTCCTCGGGCGTGGTTATCTTGATGTTCCGATAGGATGCCTCCACGAGCCTTACAGGTATGCCGGACATCTCTTCTATTACCATGGCGTCATCGGTCACCGGCAGGGCCTCCCCTTTTTCCAGTCTGGCGATAAGCTTCTCATAGGCCCGGGTGATCAATGCCGTCTCAAAGACCTGCGGCGTCTGCACGGCCCAAAGGCGGCTCCTGTCCGGCGTCCGGGCCACAAAGCCCTGGCTGTCCGCGACCTTGATGGTATCCTTCACCGGGACGGCCGCCACGCAGGCCCTGTATCTGCATGCCGCCTGATGGGTGGACTCTAAGAGGGCTTCTGTCAGGAAGGGCCTGGCCCCGTCGTGGATGAAGACATATCCGTCCTCATTCGGCTCCGCAAGGCATCCCTCCGCCATGGCCCGGAGGGCGTTCCAGACCGACTCGTAGCGTTCTCTCCCGCCTGCTATCACTGCGGAAACCTTCCGGAAGCCGTACCGCTCCAGGATTTCCTGCCGTACATAGGGGATGTCCTTCTCTCCTGTCACCAGCACGCAGTCATCGATTACGGCAGAGCGCTCCACCGCTTGCAGAGAATACCACAGGATAGGTCTGTCCCCCAATGTCATAAATTGCTTGGCCGTGCCGCTGCGCATCCTTTTCCCGCTGCCCGCAGCCAGCACCACAGCTGTACACCGTTTTTTTCCCATATTTAACTCTTCCTTTATCAGAACCGTCTCCTCTATCAGGCGATTCCCCAATCCCGCCTCCCCAAATTCTTTCCGGCTCCGGGAAAAGCATCCGCAAGTCCCCGGTTCTTCTGCCCTCAGAGCCTCAGGTTGGGCACGGCGTTCAGGTCATAGCCGCTGCGGACACCTTTGGCGTACTCGTAATATCCCGCCGCGCCTATCATGGCGGCATTGTCCGTGCATAGCACAGGGGACGGGCGATAGAACCGGATATTCCGCCTCCCGCATGCCTCCTCGAAGGCGGCGCGCAGGGAAGAATTCGAGGCCACGCCCCCCGCGATGGCGAATTTATCGTAGCCGAACTTACGCACCGCGTGCAGGGAATGCTCCACCAGCACGTCTATCACCGCTTTCTGGAAGGAAGCCGCCACATCCGCCTGGCACACAGGCTCCCCTTTCATCTGGCAGGAATTCAGGTAGTTCAGCACGGCGGATTTCAGGCCGCTGAAGCTGAAGTCGTATTCGTTCTCCGCTATCTTCGCCCTGGGGAAAGGAATGGCGTCCGGATCGCCCTCTCTGGAGAGCCTGTCTATCTTCGGCCCGCCGGGGTATCCGAGGCCGATGGCCCGGGCCACCTTGTCAAAGGCCTCCCCCGCGGCATCGTCCCTGGTCATGCCGATGATCTCATATACCCCGTAGTCCTTCACCGCCACCAGGTGGGAGTGGCCGCCGGAGGCCACCAAACAGATGAAGGGAGGCTCCAGCTCCCTGTATTCGATATAGTTGGCGCTGATATGGCCGCTGATATGATGGACGCCGATCAGCGGAATCCCCGCGGCGAAGCTGATGGCCTTTGCCGCCGATACGCCCACCAGCAGCGCCCCCACCAGCCCGGGGCCGTAGGTGACAGCGACGACGTCTATGTCTTCCAATGTTGCGCCAGCCTGGGCAAGGGCCTCCTCTATGACCTGGTTGATTTTCTCGATATGCTTCCTGGAGGCAATCTCCGGCACCACGCCGCCGTACTGCGCATGGAGCGCAATCTGTGTGAAAATAACATTCGACAGCACCTCCCTGCCGTTTTTCACCACGGAAGCCGCTGTCTCGTCACAGGATGTCTCGATGGCAAGCACCAGGACATCCCCCTCATGAACCTGTTCCAATTTTCTCCCTCATTCTGCCGCACGGGGGCTGCAATCCCCGTCCCCGGCGGCGCTTTCTGTAGCTTGACTCCGGCAGTCTGTCGCTGTCAGTCCGTCGGGTTCACATTCTGCGCCAGGTCCCAGCCGTAAATCTTCCACCGCCTGTTCCCGTCCCTGCGCAGCAGATAGACCATGTCCACCAGATTGCTCTGGCCGCCGTCCAGGACGGTATAGATGCAGTGAATCCTGGCGAACTCGTATCCGTCCTCTGTAAAGGTATCCACATTGGCGCTGGAGGCCACGGAAGCCGCGGTGATCTGCCTGCTGTCCTCCTGGAAGGAGGTGATTTCGGATTTGAGGGCCAGCAGGTGATTGGTCACATCGTTGGCCGCCAGCAGCTCGTCATCGAAAAGGGCCCTGGCCTTCATGCCCAGCTGCTCTGCCTCCTCGTCCAAACATTCCTGGGAATAGAGGCATTTCTGGATGTCCGCGTAATACTTCATCACTTCCTTGACCGTAGGGGGATAGTTGTTCTCCAGGTCGCGGCTCAGCACAAGCTTAACCGCCGTCATTGCCGCCTCGTCCTCCACCTCTCGGCTTTTATTCGAAAGATAGGCGAAATAGGCCACCACTGCCACTATCAGCACCAGAAAGATGATCGCTACTTTTGTCGTGTTTTTTGAGGTGTTTTTCTTCATGCCTGCCTCCCCTCCGCCATGCGGACTTTTCTTTTCCTTACTCCTCGTCAAAGTTCAGCTCCACAGTCCTGCCGTCCCTGGCCGCCACCGTATTCTGGAAAATCTTCCTCACGTCCTTGAGATAGTCCTCCGGATGGGTCAGGGAGGGGCTGTAATGGGTGAGCCACAGCTCCGGGACCTCCGCCGCCCTCGCTATCCTGGCGGCCTCGTACATGGTCATATGCCTGTTCTCCCTGGCCTTGGCCAGCTTCTCCGGCTCGCCGTACATCCCCTCCAGAATCATCAGGTCGGATCCGGCACCGTTCCGGGCGATGGCCTCCACCGGCCTGGTGTCCGTACAGTAGGTCACCTTCAGGCCCCTGCGGGGAGCCCCCAGCACCATGTCCGGCGTATAGGTTCTCCCGTCCTGTTCTATAACCTCGCCCTTCTGCAGTCTGCTCCAGAGCTTCATGGGAATCCCCTGCTCCAGGGCCCGTTCCCTGTCGAAGCGTCCGATCCTATCCACCGTCATGGTATATCCATAGCATAATACGCTGTGGTTCACTTTAAAGGCCTTCAGCCGGAAGCCCTCGAAGGGGAATTCCTGCTCCTCCTCGGTGATTTCCTGCAGCCGCACTTCAAAGGGGAGTTCCGGCGCAATGGTGCGCAGGGCATTGACCGTTCTGGTCAATCCTTTGGGGCCTATGAGCAGGAGCGGCTCCTTGCGCTCCGCGTTACCCATGGTCAGGAGCATGCCCGGCAGCCCGCTGATATGGTCGGCGTGGTAATGCGTAAAGCATATCACATCGATGGGATTAGGGCTCCAGCCCTTCTCCCGCATGGCAATCTGCGTGCCCTCCCCACAGTCAATCAGTATGCTTTTTCCATTGTACCGGAGCATCAGGGAGGTGAGCCATCTGTAGGGCAATGGCATCATCCCTCCTGTTCCCAGCAGACTTACATCCAGCATCTTGGTCCCTTCTTTTCTGAATTTCTTCTTTTCCGGCGCCCGCTTGCGGAAGCTATGTGCCCCTTCCAGGCTCCCGGTATCCTTACAAAAGCTCCAGCGCTTCGGACTCCTCCGGCGGCACCGCGAACCGGGCCGTCCATTCCTCGTAGCAGTCCTCGCACAGGTCGAAATGCTGCGCCACGCCGTCCCTGCGGCTGAAATACCCGAACACGGCATCCCCGGCAAAGCAGAATTCCCTCAGATATCCGTTCTCCACCTTCAGGGACCTGCCGCATTTGTTGCAGACCACCTTCATCAGCACTTTATCCTGTCCGTCCACGTATTTACGCATACTCTCTTCTCCCTTCGCATGAACCTGCCGATAACCGCTGCCAGATCCGCCGAATGCCACATTTTTTCGTTCCACCTGTGGCTGTCTGGCCGACCTGTAACCATTATACTAAAAATATACATAAATGCGTGTGGTAATTGCTGTCATTTTGTCAGATTATGTCCTGCCGCCGCCACATGATCACGGCATCCTCTCTGGGCCTTTCATAGAAGCCGGGACGGATTCCTTCCGATGAAAAACCGAATTTTTCATACATATGGATGGCCGCCGCATTGCTCACCCGCACCTCCAGCGTGAAGGCCGTAATCCGCCGCGCCTCTCCGTGGGCGATCAGCGCCTGCAGCAACGCCTGCCCGATGCCCTGGGCCCTGTAGCTTTGGGCCACCACCACATTGTCTATGTTGGCCTCCCCGCACAGCTCGGTATACCCTGCGCCCCCCACGATGCGGCCGTCAACAAGCGCCACGAAATAAAAGCAGTAAGGATTCTCCAGGAGGATCCGGAAGGACCGGGCCGACCAGGGCATGGAAAAGGTCTGCGCCTCGATATCCGCCAGGGCCCGGATGTCCGCCTCCCGCAATTCTCTTATCTCAATCTGCATAAACACTCCACTATCTATACTGCACACCGGTTATACTGCATAACGCTGAATGCTGCCTAATGTAATCATGCGAATGAACCAGTCAGCGTTATGCAGTCTGGTTTCACGGCAAGTGAAATCGTTAAGCAGTATAAATTTGCAGTGCAACCCGACTGCAGACCGCCAGCCAAATACTTTCCCGAAGACTCCACTGTAAATCCTGGCGGTCTGGAGTATATATCGGCATGAATCCAGGATTTATGACTGCTGTCTGCGCCCCGCCTCCTGCTCCGCCTGGCTTTTGCGCAGATATACGGGGCTGTGCGCCGCGGCGGGCACGATCCTGCCCTGCTTGAAATACACTGCTCCCAGCGCCGCTATGGAGGCCGCCCGCTGCCTGTTGCTGCCTGCCGGTGCCAGCGCGTAGGGCACGCCGCAGTGCGCCCGGACGGCTTCCCTGTAGACGGGAACCCCGTCCCCCAGGAAAGTCACGGGCCTGCCCAGGGCCGTGAGCTTCTCCAGCAGCTCTTCTATGTCGATCGGAGTCTGGGGAATGACCGTGTGCAGCCCAAAGCCCTCCCCCTCCGGCAGGAATTCGCAGGCCGCGGCGTATACCTGGTTCCGCCTGGCATCCATCAGAGGGCAGACCAGCCTGTCCGTCCCCCAGAGGTTCCATGCCAGCCCCTCCAGGGTGGGCACCTCCACCAGAGGCTTCCCCAAAGCAAGGCCCAGCCCCTTGGCGGTGGCGGAGCCGATGCGCAGCCCCGTGAAGGAGCCGGGGCCGGAGGCTATGGCTATGGCATCGATGGTGTCCATGTCCAGCTCCACCATGTCCCGCAGCTCCTCCAGCATGGGCAAGAGGGTCTGGGAATGCGTCTTCTTATGATTCGTGGTGTATTCCGCCACCAATGCATCGTCCTCCACGATGGCTACGCTGGCCACCAGGCCGGAACTGTCCATCCCTAATATCTTCATATCTTCCTTCCCGCTATGTCCTCTAACAGCACATCCAATCACTTGGAAAATCTTTTCACATGGATGCGTCTATAGTCGAAGCCTTTTTCCAGATCCTTTTCTATGGTCACCTGTATGGAATCCTCCGGCAGAATCTCCTCTATCAGATTGGCCCATTCTATGAGGCAGACTCCCTCCCCGTAAAAGCAGTCCTCATAGCCGATCTCCTCCATCTCCTCCACATCCGCGATGCGGTAGACGTCGAAATGGTAGAATGGCATCCTGCCGTCCTCATATACCTGCAATATCGTAAAGGTAGGGCTGTTCACCGGGCCTTCCACGCCCAGGCCTCTGGCGAATCCCTGGGTGAACACGGTCTTGCCCACCCCCAGGTCCCCGGTCAGGGTATAGACCTGCCCCGGCGCGCATATCTCTCCCAGACGCTGCCCCAGCGCGGCCGTGTCCGCTGCGGATCGGGACTCCAGAACCGCCGTCTTATCCGTATCAAATTCTTCCATTATCTTTTTTACGTCTATATCCATTCGCTTCCCTGTCTGTCCGAAGCCGTGGCCTGCGTGGACGTGCGGCATCGTGCCCGCCCGCTTCCGCCCTGCAGTTTATTTCCAGCCCGTGCCCTGTCCCTCTGTGCTCCGCCGTCCCGCGGCCTGTCTCCCGCTTCCCTGCTGTCCCGAAAGCCTCAGGCGCGTATCTTCACCTTGGCCGGGGGCATATGAGTGGAAATCATCTCGATCACCGCCGCCTGCCGGTCTCCCAACTGGCGCCTGGGGAAGATCGTCCCATTGACGGGCGAGGTGTAGAGGATGATGCTCCGGCTGGTGGACACCGCCTTGTGCATGTATTCCCATGCCATCTTCTCCTGGGCATCCCCCTGGGAGATGGTCAGTCCCTCGTCGTCCAAAGTATAGTGAAGCGGCTCTTGGAATGCGGCATTGGAGAGGATCTGGCTCCTGCTCCTCAAAAAAAGCGTCCATGGCAGATAGAGCAGCATCACCAGCCCCAGAACGATGAAGATCCACTGCTTCGTGGCCAGGGCGAACAGAATCAGAACCCCGCCGAAAGCGCTGCCCAGGATGCCCGCCGGGCTGTTGTAGGAATGCCGCAGCATGTAGTCGTATAAATCCCCTGCTTCTATCTTGATGGTCAGTTCCAGCATACTTCTCCCCTGCCGCCCGAAATCGGCCTGTCGCATTTTATTCCACGAAAAAGCACCCACAGAGCAGGTGCTTTTGTGTCCATCTGTCATTTTACTCTAAAAATCCGAAAAAAGCAAGAAATTTTACTGCAGCCTTCCCTCAATGCGGCGGATCTCAGCCGTATCCTGTCCGGCTTTGATGATGGGGCTCAGGGGTTTGTAGATCAGCAGCGTCACCAGGGACACGCCGGCTCCCTTGATCAGGTTCAGAGGCGCCACGCAGGCCACCACGAAGCTGATGATGCCTCCCTCCGCCAGGGGGTTCACGGCGCTGCCCATCTCCAGCAGGCTCTCCAGGGGCATGCCGTAGAGCTTGGAGAACGCCGGAAGGAGATAGACGGCGTTGAAGGCGGTGCCGAACACGGTGAGGATGGCGGTGCCGACGGCGCAGGCCGCAATCGCCGTCTTCCTGCTCTTATGGAAGGCATAGATGGCGGAGGCGGGCAGGATGAAGCTGCAGCCGATGACGAAGTTTGCCAGGTCGCCCACAAAGGCTGTGGAAGTCCCCTTGATGAAGAGCTTCAGCAGGATCTTGATGAACTCCATCATCACCCCTGCCGCCGGGCCGAAGGCGAAAGCTCCCACCAGAATGGGCAGCTCGCTGAAGTCCAGCTTGTAGAAGCCGGGGGCGAAGGGCAGCGGGAAGTCGAACAGATGCAGGATCATGGCGATGGCAGAGAACATGCCGATCATGGCCAGCTTCCTGGTGGTGAAGACCGGCCCTGTCACACCGTTCTTTTTCCCGGCGGCCTTCTCCAGCAGCAGCGCCGCGATGAATACCAGCATGATGATCATAAAGAAGCTCAGGACATACATGGCGTTCTCCGCCACATTTTGGAACAGTTCGTTCATTTTACTTTTCCTCCACTTTTCTAAAGATTGTTTTGGAAAATTCTCCTCTGCGCGGGCCTGCGCATGAAAAAGCCCCGAACCGTGACGATTCGGGGCGGGTTTCCATACCTCTGTGCACAGGATGTACTTCCAGGGCAGCCTGCTGCAGCCAGGACATGCCGCCTGAAATAAACCTGTGACAGATACTTCTTCTTTCATCCAGACTTTACTGTTGGTTCCGGACTTTCACCGAATCAGCCGTGGCGGGCCTGGGCGCTTTGCCCTTCGCCTGTCACGGGTCGCGGACTGTACCGCCAGTAGGGAATTCCGCCTGCGGGACATGCATCCGCATCCCGCAGAGGTCACCCGACCCCGAAGAATTTTCTTTTATTCCCGCGAGCAATGAGTCAAGCGGCCGTGCTTGCACGGCCAGTTGGCGAATGCCGCGAGGGTCAAATACCCTGTTGCTTGCAGCAGGGTATTTGATTTGACAGAAATCATTATAATCCCGTTTCCCGGCATTGTCAATCTAAAAACTTCGGATATTTTTGAAAAAGTGTCCGCCAAAAGAAAGAGGAAGCTATTAGGAGACCTTAAGAGGCCACCGCGTTCCCGGTATAGAGCTGGTAATACTTCCCCTTCTGCTCCATGAGCTCATCGTGGGTGCCCCGCTCGATGATGCGGCCCTGCTCCAGGACGATGATGCAGTCGCTGTTGCGTACCGTGGAGAGCCTGTGGGCGATGACGAAGTTCGTCCGTCCCTTCATCAGCGCGTCCATGCCCTGCTGCACCAGCTTCTCCGTCCTGGTGTCGATGGAGCTGGTGGCCTCGTCCAGGATCAGTACCGGGGGATCCGCGATGGCGGCCCTGGCGATGGCGAGGAGCTGCCTCTGGCCCTGGCTTAAGTTGGCCCCGTCCCCGTGGAGCATGGTGTCATAGCCGTCCGGGAGCCTTACGATGAACCCGTGGGCATTGGCCAGCACCGCGGCCTTCTTCACCTCGGAGTCCGTGGCGTCCATCTTGCCGTAGCGGATGTTCTCCATGACGGTGCCGGTGAACAGGTGGGTGTCCTGGAGCACGATTCCCAGGGAGCGCCGCAAATCCGCCTTTTTGATCTTGTTCACGTTGATATTGTCGTACCGTATCTTTCCGTCCTGAATATCGTAGAACCGGTTGATCAGGTTGGTGATGGTGGTCTTGCCCGCGCCGGTGGCCCCTACGAAGGCAATCTTCTGGCCGGGCTTGGCATGGAGCACGATGTCGTGGAGGATCATCTTGTCGTCATTGTAGCCGAAGTCCACGCCGTCGAACACCACGTCCCCGGTGAGCTCCACGTAGGTGGTGGTATTGTCCGCCTTGTGGTAATGCTTCCAGGCCCAGAGCCCCGTGCGCTCCCTGCTCTCCCTCAGCTCGCCGTCCGCGCCCCGCACGGCGTTCACCAGCTCCACGTAGCCCTCGTCCACCTCCGGCTTCTCGTCCATGAGCTTGAAGATCCTGTCCGCGCCGGCCAGGGCCATGATGATGCTGTTGAACTGCATGCTCACCTGGTTGATGGGCATGTTGAAGGATTTGTTGAAGTTCAGGAAGCTGGCCAGGCCCCCCAAGGTCAGCCCGGACACGCCCGTGATGGCCAGGATGCCGCCCACCACGGCGCAGACCACATAGCTTAAGTTCCCCAGCTGGGCGTTCACCGGCATCATGATGTTGGCGAAGCGGTTGGCCTGGTAGGCGCTCTCGAAGAGCTGGTCGTTGAGCTCGTTGAACTGCTTCAGGCTCTCCTGCTCATGGCAGAACACCTTCACCACCTTCTGGCCGGTCATGGTCTCCTCCACACAGCCGTTCACCGCGCCGATGGCCTTCTGCTGGGCCAGGAAGTAGCGGCTGCTCAGGCCCCCGATTTTCTTGGTGGCCACCAGCATGATTCCCACCATCAGCAGGGTCACCAAAGTCAGCGGGATGTCCAGCACCAGCATGCAGGCGAAGACGCTGACCACGGTGATGGCGCTGTTGATCATCTGGGGGATGCTCTGGCTGATCATCTGGCGCAGGGTGTCGATGTCGTTGGTGTACATGGACATGATGTCGCCGTGGGCATGGGTGTCGAAATATTTAATAGGAAGGGACTCCATCTTGCCGAACATGTCGTTGCGGATGTTCCGCAGGGTCCCCTGCCCGATGTTGATCAGGATCCTGGACTGGGTGAAGGACGCCACGACGCCCAGGGCGTAGAAGCATGCCACTTTGACGATGGCTCCCTGCAGCGGCCCGAAGTCCGGATTCTCCCTGCCGATCAGCGGCAGGATGTAGGAATCGATCAGCGTCCGCATGAACATGGTTCCCTGCAGGCTGGCGTACACGGTGGCCACGATGCACAGCACCACCACGATCCATCCCGCCGCGTAATCCTTCAATGTATAGCCCATGACCCGCCTGAACAGCTTTCCGGGGTTCTCTATCTTGGGCCTGGGGCCTCTGGGGCCTCTCGGACCGCCGGGTCCATGGCCGCCCGGGCCTTTATTCATATTCTGGTTCTTCTCTGCTGCCATATGTCATATACCTCCTGTCGTACCGCACTGTGTACACGCCCTTTATTTTTCATCGAAATCCCCGCTGCCGCTCATCTGGGCCTCATAGACTTCCCTGTAGATCTCGTTGGTCTCCAGCAGCTCCTCATGGGAGGCGAATCCGTCGATCTGCCCGTCATGCATGACGATGATTTTGTCCGCATGCTCCACGCTGGAAATCCTCTGGGCGATGATCAGCTTGGTGGTGCCCGGGATGGCCTGGGCGAAAGCCTGCCTGATCTTGGCATCCGTGGCCGTGTCCACCGCGCTGGTGGAGTCGTCCAGGATCAGGATCTTCGGCTTTTTCAATAAAGCCCTGGCGATGCATAGCCTCTGCTTCTGGCCCCCGGATACATTTGTGCCGCCCTGTTCTATGTAGGTATTGTACCCCTCGGGCATCTTCCGGATGAATTCGTCGGCGCATGCCAGCTCGCAGGCATGCCTGCACTGCTCCTCCGTGGCGTCCTTGTCTCCCCAGCGCAGGTTCTCCAGGATGGTGCCTGAGAAGAGCACATTGTTCTGCAGCACCACGGCCACCTGATTCCGCAGGACCTCACAGTCATACGCCTTCACGTCCACGCCGCCCACCAGCAGCCGTCCCTCTGTCACATCGTACAGTCTGCTGATCAGGTTCACCAGGCTGGACTTGGCGCTTCCGGTGCCGCCGATGATGCCTATGGTCTCGCCGGACCCAATCTCCAGGTTCACGTCCTTCAGCACAGGCGTTTTGGCATCCTTCTTATAGCTGAAAGAGACATTTTCGAAGACGATGCTGCCGTCCTTCACATCCGTGACGGGATTCTCGGGATCGGTCAGGTCGGCCTTCTCCTCCAGCACCTCGCAGATACGCCTGGCGCTGGCCGCGGACATGGTCATCATGACGAAGATCATGGAGAGCATCATCAGGCTCATGAGGATGTTCATGCAGTAGGTCAGCATGCTCATCAGCTGTCCCGTGGTCAGGGCATCTTGTACGATCATGTGAGCCCCTGTCCAGCTGATCAGCAGGATACAGGCGTACACCGTGAAGTTCATCACCGGGTTGTTCCAGATGACGATGCTCTCCGCCTTGCAGAATATCTTATACAGGTTGCCGCTGGCCGTCCTGAATTTCTCTACCTCATAGTCCTCCCGCACATAGGCCTTCACCACCCGGATGGCGGAGACGTTCTCCTGTACGCTTTCATTCAATGCATCGTACTTCGGGAAAGCCTGCTTGAAGTGCTGGGTGGCCTGGCTGACGATGAGGCCCAGCACGCAGCCCAGGAGGATCACCGCCACCAGGTAGATGCTGGCAAGCCTGGGGCTGATGAAGAAGGACATGGCCATGGCACAGATCAGGCTGGCCGGGGCCCGCATGCACATCCGCAGCATCATCTGGTAGGCGTTCTGGATGTTGGTCACGTCCGTGGTGAGCCTGGTCACCAGGCCGGAGGTGCTGAACTTGTCAATGTTGGAGAAGCTGAAGGTCTGTATGTTCTCGTACATGGCCTTCCTCAGGTTCCTGGCATAGCCTGCGGAGGCCCTGGAGCCGAACTGCCCGCCCAGGATGCCGAAGGTCAGGCTGAACAGCGCCGTCACGATCATCAGCACGCCGATCAGATAGATATGGTTCATGTTCCCCGCCTGCACGCCGTCGTCGATGATCGACGCCATGAGCAGCGGGATGATGGTCTCCATGATCACTTCCCCTATCATGAAGACCGGGGTCAGGATGGAATCTTTCTTGAATTCCCTGATGTGGGCCCCAAGTGTCTTTAACATGGTTTCTGCACTTCCTTTTCTTTGTATTCTGGCTGTTGCTCTGTTTTTGCCTTGCTTTAGGACATATTCCCGTTTTCCCGCTCCGCGGTTTCCGCCGGGGCTCCTTCGGGCCTGGCTTCATCCGCCGGGGCTTCCGGGGAGCCTCTGCTCTCCTGCGCCGGGGGAAATGCCGCCTCTCCAGCTCCTCCCGGGGGTTCCTCCGGCTCGGCCGTCATCCCCTCCAGGTTCTTCATCAGGATGCCCAGCAGACGGTAGAGCTCTGCCACCTCCTGGTCCGACATCCCCTCCAGCACCCTGTTTCCAATCCAGTCCATATGACGCTCAATCTTCTCATGGTTCTGGTAGGCCTCCGGGGTCATCTGAATCCGCTTCAGCCTCCCGTCCTTGTCCTGGGCCCTGCGCACGATCAGCCCCTCGCGCTCCATGACCTGCAGCGTATTGGAGACCGTGGCCCCGGATATGCGGAATTCCTTCTCCAGGTCTCTCTGGTACACGGGCCCGTCCTGGTGATGGTAGAGATATCCCAGAATCCCCCCCTGGAGCTGTGTCTTCGGCCCTTTCTTCACATCAGGGCCGTTCCTGTGGATGGCCGTCTTGATCTGGTTGTGGATGACCCGCAATAGAAATGTGATTCTCTTCCTCTCTTCCATCGGCTCCTTCCTTATCCTGTTTCCTGCTGTGTCTGTTGTGTCTGCTGTGCCTTGGGAAGCGGCGATGCTCCACCGGGTCAGATTGTCAGCCTGCCGGACATCTTGTTAGCGGGCTAACTTGTTTGTTAGCGTACTAACTATATCGCGTTTTTGGGGATTTGTCAATGGGGATTTGAAGAAGGTTTAAAAAAATAAATTTTTGGTTGACATTTCGTATTTTTTGTAATATCCTGATAGTAGGAGCAAGAGCTTCTGTTTGAGGCGTTTGTCAGATGTGCCTGTCTAAAAAAAGCTGAAGAAATTATCGGGAACTGAATGGTTCCCGCTTTTACGTTGAGGAGCATTAAGGCTATTTCGAGGAGCACCCGGACTTTATCAAGGTGCTTGATGTGGGAAATTCCGGCAAACAGTCAAAAAGAACACATCTATGCGTCCGGGTCGAACTGGATAAAAATGCTTTCTATATCCCCCTTCGGAACAATCTGGGGGCAGATGTGAGGAAATTTGGCCGGATTGGCCACTCCGTCCCGTCGGAAAAAAGAAAGAATGCCGGACTGGATTTTCGTTATGTCCTGATTGTGAATAATCCGGTATATATCGAGTTTCAGACAGAGCGGAAAATACCTTCCTCCCAGTATAGACATATTCTACGAGACTATGAAGCCATTCAAAAGGAATTTGCAGTCTATCTTAGAGGCTATAAGAAAGCTGCCGTAAAAGGCAGAATAGAAAAAGAGCCTCTATATCGGGAATCCAGTCTGATAAATTTTCACCGAGAATTAGAAATCCGCAGCACCCCCAACAGCACGAACCGCGCGTCCTGGAATTCATAGCTGCAGGTGGACAGGGTGAGGACATGGTCCGAGGCCGACGGCGCAAAGTCGGCGCGGATGAGAGATTTGGAGATGGCGGATGCTATCCAGTCCTCATAGTCCGCCTCCGAAGCGAAGCCCGTCACCCAGGCGTCGTCCTCCACATCGGCCACATACCCCGCGAATATCTCGACAGTATAGTTTTCGTCCGGGGTCAGCAGGAGCATCCGGGGATGTTCCTCAAAGTATTCCTGGCTCTTGTAATTGGACAGGGCGGCGAACATGGAGCCGTCCTTCATATGATGTCCGTAGATGATGCAGTGGGAGTCCGAGAAGTCGCTCTGGTTTTGACAGTCCAGGAAGATCGCGCCGCTGGGGTTGCTCTCGCCGTTGAACAGGCGGTACAGATAGTAATCGTTGTCCCGGGCCTGCACGATCGGGTAATTGATTACAGATGCCTCGTCATAAATCCAGCCCACCACCTGCTCATTGATGCTGCGCAGGCCAGCGAAGTCCACCTCCGGAAAGGCAATGGGGGCATCCGCGCTGCCGGATCCAGATGCCGCGCCGCCTCCGCTGTGTCCGGACTGTGCACTGTCCCCGGCTTCCGCCCCGGCGCCTCCGTCCGCAGCATGCATGAAGGAGGCCAGCTCCCCATAGGCGGCTCCGGCGGCCTGCCGCTCCCTCAGAATCTCCCAGACCCGGTATCCGGACACCACGCATGTCGCGAACAGTCCTGCTGCCAGCAAGCATATCAATCCCCTGCCGATTCCTTTCATAAGCCCTCCCTGTCACGGCGCTGTGCCGATTCCTTTGCTTCCTTTCCTTCCACCCATCTCCCGGCCGCCCCGGCATGTCTGCCACACCGGGTATCCTCCGATTCGCCCCAGAGTCCTGTATCCATACAGCGGCTTCCGGGCTTCCTGCTCCCACTGCCATGCGAATCCCGGCCAGGCCGCCTTAGGCCCTGCGCTTCCCTGTACCCTTGTCCAGCAGCCTGCCCAGCCACAATAACATCACAGCCCCCAGCACGCCGCAGGCCAGGTAGATCTTCCCCTTGGTTCCGGAGCACACAGCCATGACATTTCCCAGAAAAGGCACCGACACCGCCATCCGCCCGATCAGATTCCCGTAGGCCACCGGGGTCATGTCGTTCTCCGCGTTGGCATCCCCCTTTGTGATGAATTCCCCCTCCACCACATGGTTCTCCACCACCCGGTGGGTGATGACCGCCCCTCTGTCATAAAATGCGATCACATCCCCGGCGGCTACATCCTCCGGTGCCGCCGCTTCCATATAGAGGGCGCTGCCCAGGGGAATGGCCGGTTCCATGCTCCCGCTTATCACCACATACACCTCATATCCCAGCAGCCGCGGCACTGTCATGGGAATGCAGACTGCCACTATGACCACCAGGACCAGCGCGGACAAAAAGCCGCATATCTTACGTCCCATCCCGTCCCTGTCCCTTTCCCGGGCTTTCCCGCTCCTTCGACCATCCTACGCAGGGCTTTTCCGCTCCTTCGGCCATCCTGCGCAGGGCTTCCGCTCCTTCGGCCATTCTGCGCAGGGCTTCCGCTCCTTCGGCCATCCTGCGCGGGGCTTTTCCGCTCCTTCGGCCATCCCGCGCGGGGCTTTCTTCCACCTGCCGCATTGAATCCTGCCGCCCTTTACGCTCCTCCGGATTGCGGGCCCATGCTCCGGGCTGCCCTTCCCCAGCTTCTCCGCCGCCATTGACGCCGGAAAAGCTGCCGGTGCCATGAAAGCCGCGGCAGCTATACTGCATAACGCTAAATACTGCCTAATGTAATCATACGATTGAACCAGTCAGCGTTATGCAGTCTGGTTTCACGGCAAGTGAAATCGTTAAGCAGCATGAATCCCGAAACCGATATATTACCGTCATTCTCAGGCTTCTGCGGAATCCTCCGCCTTCCCGCCCTTTGCCCTGCGCATCCTCCGGTACATGTACGCCCCGGCAATCAGGGCGATGACCGCCACCAGCCCCATTCCCGCGGCAATCCAGGTGAACTTCCGCATCCTGTCATTGGCCTCGGCCACCGTGCCGTCCTTATCGGATTCCATGCCCGCCAGGGGCGTCTCCTCGTCGTCCAGGTTCAGCAGATCCTCCGGCCCGTCAGGTTCCTCCGGTCCCGGACCGTCCCCGCCCAAAGGCGTGTCATCGTCCCCCACCTCCTGGGGCGGCTCCTGATCCTCCTCCGGCGCCTGGGCTCCCGGGCCGTCCGGCGCGTCCGCATCTGCGCCAGGCGCTGCGGCTCCTCCTCCCGGACCGCCGTCCACAGGGGCCTGGGGCCCTCCATCGCCGCCCGGTGCAGTCCCACCGCCCGTGCCTCCCGGCGCCGCGGCCTCAATCCGGGTATATACAAAGGTGAAAATATTCTTGCTGGCATCGCTCTGCAGGGTCCTGGTCAGGTTATAGGCCTGGGGCTGGTAACCCTCCACATACAGATAGGCGATTACCGGCCTGTCGCCTACATTCCCGTAATAGACCTGCGGCGGATACAGTTGGTTCCCCGCCGCATCCACATAATTCACGGTATATTGCACCATATCTCCCCGTATGCCGTATGCCACCACATAATCCTGGTCCCGCTCTACCGGGAAATAGGCCAGATCCAGGCTGTCGTCCCGTCCGCCCATGCGGATGCCCTTGACATAATACTTGCTGTCCTCCGCTACGGACACGGCGCTGTTGAGGAAACGGACATGGTTGGCGGCTGTCAGTCCCGTGATCCTCACGGACTTCCCGCCGTCCTCCAGCATGATTTCATACTCCCCTCCCCCGTCCACGGATATGGAAATCCCGTCAGCCGTGCCAAGCGTCCCCTGGTTCCCTGCGCTGATGGTCACGGTGTAGGTGTAGCCCTTCCGCTCTGCCGCCAGGCAGTTCAGGGAAGCGGAGAGCATCAGGCAGAAGGCCGCCAGCACGGAAATCACTCTCATGGCTTTTTTCATCGCTGCGCTCCCCCCTTCTCTTTCTTTCCGGCCCGATACAGGCCGTACAGGGCAAGCGCCAGAAGCGCCAGCCCGGAGCCCAGGGAGATCCACACATACAGCATCAGGTTGCTGTCATCGCTGGTCTTCGGAGGGCGTCTCGTCTGCGTTTCCCCCTCCGGTGTCTCTCCCTCCGGCTCCCCCTCTGCCCCGTCATTCACCGGCACAGGATTCCTGCGCTCCTCCACCGCGAAGTTCATGGTCAGGTTCGCCAGGGTATCCTGGTAGGTATTCCCCTGGGTTTCCCCGTCCAGGGCCACGGTCAGGGAAATGGTCCCCTGCTCCCCGGCCTTCAGCGTATCCAGATAGAAGTATTCGCTGAGGGATTCCGTGGCCTCGTGCAGGCCCTCGCCCACATCCATGTCCCCGGTGCGCTCGCCGCCCACCGTGTCGCTGCTGTACAGCGTCTCCAGCTCCCCCCGGGGAGGCTGATAGGTCAGAATATAGGAATAGCCTCCGCTTGCCGCCACTCTCTGGCTGTCCTCCAGGGACTGCAGCACCTTGTTGGTCATCCACCAGTCCGCATCATTCGCGCCTGTGTTCTTCAATGCCACCGATATGTCGATGCTGTCTCCCGGCTGGAGATTGTATATGGCATCATTGATGTCGGAGGTATTGAAATTGCTCTCCATCCCGCTGCCTGTAAAATCCACCGCCCACCCCGGGTCTCCCTGGTAATCCTCCGCAAAGGCCGTGGCCCCGTCCCCCAGCATCATGGAGCAGACCAGCAGCAGCCCCATCCAGTTCCTCTTCATCCTGTCAACTCCCATCCGTCTATAGCCTCCTATCTCAGCCGTAACGTCCCATCCGCATCGACCTCCACATCCACGCCCCAGGCGCTCTTGATGGCGCTCTGGGCATTGTGGGTCTGCACTGCGTCCACCTCAGCCTCCACAACAAAGGAAGCCCCCTCGTAGTCATACACCGTCCGGACCGTGGTCCATCCGTTGGCATCCGTGGAATAGGTCTCCGTCACCTTGGTCATCACATCATTCTTGATGGTCACGGAATCTACGAAGCTCTCCGTCTCATAGAAGACGCCGCCCTCGCCCGCGGCTGCCAGGGGGCTGTCATAATACAGCACGATCAGCTCGCCGTCCCTGGGGTCGTCCTCCCACATCTTAGCGGTAGTCGTCCTGTCGTCCACAATCCAATGGTCATTCGTCAGGTGCACATCGATCATAGCAGGGGAGAGATGGGGTAGCTTGCGCCCCTCCTGGTCCACCCAGTATTTGTACAGCTTCACCCGGACATATTCGTCAATGGAACCGCTGTTCCTGACTCTCAGGCTCTCCGGGTATGTCCTGCCCACCTGCCACTGCTCGCCCTCGGGGAGAGCCAGCAGCTGGCCGGATGCCTGGTTCCAGACATTGTCCGCATGGGTGTAGTCCCGGTAGCTCACGATTTCCCCGTTCTCCACCAGAGACACGCCGATGCTCTGGACGTCGATCTGGGCGGTATAGGTCTCCGAATAATAGGTCAGGGCCGCCCGGGTGCTGCCGATGGCGCTGAAGGACAGCAGGCCGATGGCCGAGGCGAACAGTACCGCCGTGCCGGAGACCAGGCCCATCTTTTTCCTCTTTCTTCCGTCACTCATCCGCCTGGCCTCCTTCCCATTCATAGCTGTCCTCATTGGCAATCAGCTTCGAATCCCAATCCGCATAGGGCGTGCCGTCCTCCCCGTACAGCACCGCCGTGCACTCCTGAATCACCACCACGTTGAAGTCCTCCGTATAGGGCCGCGGGGTGGTCTCGGGATTCCCGTCCGGCACCGTCACGGTGGGCAATGTGATCTTCACGTCCAGGTTCTCCGTAACCCCTCCCACCGGAAGGATCTCGTCGTAGTACCAGTATCCGTCCCCGCCGTCCCGCCATCCCGCGCTGCCGTTGTATTCCAGCCCGTAGGCGCTGCCCGCGAAGACCTTCACCCGGACATAGCACTCTGCGGTTCCCGTATTGCCCAGCCGGATGTGCTTCGTCCAGTCAGAGAACTGCTCGGTAATCTGGGATCTGGGGGCCACTGTGATTTGATGGCCTCCCCTGGCCGTGGCAAATGTGGTAAAATAGGCCTTCGCGCTGCCCACGGAGGTTCCCGCCACAAGGGCCAGCGCAATGGCAGCCGTACATACTGTCCTCTTCGTCCGCTTCATGTCCGCCACCTCCTACCTTTCCGCCCCTGCTTCGCTCTCGGCTACCGTCCCGCTGACGTCCTGGCGGTCGGTGGTCCACTGATAAGTGTTCTGCTCCGTGTCGTAGCGGAACCGGTTCTCTACGCCGTACCCGCTCTTGCTGTCCTCGTCATATTCGTTCTCGAAGGAAAAGGTGATGGGGCCTCCATCCTCTCCGTCCGCTATCACGGACTTGCTCTCGTCATCGGACACGGTAATCTGACAGTTGGCGCCGCTGTACACCTCCGTCACCGTCACCACCGCCTCCGCCGGGATGTGCTCCAGGACGGCTTCCTGGATGCCCACTGCCGAGAAGGTGAGGGAGACTACATTACTGTAGACAATTTCCGCATCCTCGTCAGCGCTCTCCCTGGCCACCACATCGAAGACGAAGGTCGCATCCCCCTGGGAAGCATTGTACTCCGTCAGCTCCTTGGTGATCCGGATGCTGCCATAGCGCAGCTCCTGGGCGGGCTTGAGGACTGCCTCTCTGGTATACTGCCAGGTGTCGTCCGCAGTGCCGTCGTACTGGTACAGAGACCAGGGCAGGGATACGATGATGGGGGTAAAGGTGTACGTATACTTCGGGCTTTTCGCCTCGTCCACCACAATCAGGTACAGGCCCAGATCCATATCGGCGAAGGTCTCCGGCTCCGCGATGGAGCCGTCCTGACCCACATGGACGGTGCTTTCATATGTGGCCGGTATCCTTGGTTCTCCCACAGGATTCCCGTCCTCGTCCAGCTCATAGATCAGAGCCATGGCGGCTGCGGACAGGTTCTTCCAGCCAGCCTCCGTTACGGACATCTCCTGCCAGCCATCCTCCGTTACGCTCAGGTTCCCGAACTCCTCCGAGAGTCGATACCTACCTGTCTCCAGCATGTCCGCCAGCTTCCACGCATGTACGTCCAGCTCTCCGTCAGCGGTGCCTCCGCTTCCTTTGATTCGGGCCATGTCCATGGCCATGCCCGCTGAGTCATCGTCTGCCGGCAGCCTCAGGGCTAAAGCGCCCCTTTCCGCCATATCCACCCGCAGGGCAGCCTGCGCCCGGGGCACATTGCACAGGACGGCAGCCAATACCAGGGACAGCAGGCCGATGCCCGCCAGAATCCTATTCCCCGGGATGCTTTTCGTCGGAATGCTCTTCTTCCATGGAATGCTATTCTTCCATGGAATGCTATTCTTCCATGGAATGCTATTCTTCCATGGAATGCCCTTCTTCCATGGGATGCTCCTCTTCCATCTTCTCATGCGCATGTTCCTCCCTCCCTCGCTTCGAGTCTTTTTTCTTTCCTACACTTTTGCCTGGAATGCTCTTCTTCCATGGAATGCTCTTCTTCCATGGAATGCCCCTCTTCCATGCCATGCTGAAGATGCCCATCAGTATGATCATGGCCAGTATCAGTACCAGGTAGAGCATATAGTAGCTCTGGATGGATTCCACCATATTCCCCACCGGGGTCTTCTCCTCCGGCTCCTCCTCGCCGCTGTAGGCCGTGCGGCTCCCGCGCACCAGGAGGCGGTGGGAGTTCACGCCGTAGGGCGTGCAGGTCAGCAATGTCACATAGTCCTCCCCCGGAACCACCTGCATGGCTCCGGTGAGGGCTTCCAGGTCGTCCTTGTCTATCATGGGCAGGATATTGTCCACCTCATAGGCAAGCACTTCATCTAATATATGGATATAGAACCGATCCCCCGGCTCCATCTGGTCCAGATCCGTGAACAGCCTGGCGCTGGGCAGTCCCCTGTGGGCCGCCAGAACGCAGTGGGTTCCGTCCCCGCCGATGGGCAGCTTGGTTCCGCTCACATGCCCGATGCCTGTCTGGAGGATGTCGTCCGCCGTGCCGTGATAGATGGACAGCCGGATGTCTATCTTCGGGATGGTAAGATACCCCATGACCCCGCTCCCTGCGGCATTCAGGACTTTCCAGTATTCCGTGTCCTCCAATCTGACGTCTCCCTCCGGGCTTTCCCCGCCAAATGCATCGCCAGTGAAGTCGTTCTGGGCAAAAGCATCATTGAAGGCATGGGCCGCTCCCCATTCCCTGCTGTAGTCCTCCGGCTCCAGCTCCGCCACCACCTCCTCGTAGGTGGAAATCAGCTTGCTCTGGCGGTAGGCGTTCCACTGGTCGGACACGGCGGGGTAGGCGAATATCCCCAAGCCTATGAGGAATATCAGGGCGAACAGCAGGTTAATCAGTTTTCTTTTCATCTTGCTCCTCCGGCCAGTCGTTCTTCCAGCCCTCCGGTTCCCCTTCCGGCCAGTCCTCGCGCCAGCCTTTATGGCTTTCTGCCGCCGAGGAAGCCTCCGGGCGGCTCCCGGCCTCCCCGCAGTCATCCGTCCCGGATTTCCTCCCGGCTCCTGCTGCCAGGTTCCTCCGTCTCCTGTCATAGAGATAGAGGAAAAGGATGAACGCTCCGGTAACCGCCAGCCCCACCACAACCCACAGCAGATAATTGGTATGGATGCTGGGGCCGGAGTATGCCGCCATGGCCACCTCTATATCCTCTATGTCCTCGAAGTCCACCCGGCTCCCCCGCACCAGTAGGCGGTGGCTGTTCACGCCATAGGGCGTACAGGTCATCAATGTCACCAGGTCTGTCCCCTCCTCTGCGGCCAGGCCGCTGGTATCCGAGGGTTCTACTATGGATATGTGGTCAACCATGTAGCAGAGGCGGTCGTCCAGCACGGAGAGGAAGAAATAGTCTCCCTCTGCCAATTGGTCCAAATCCGTGAACAGGGCCGCGCTGGGCAGGCCCCTGTGGGCCGATATCACCGCATGGGTGCCCTCGCCGCCTACCGGCAGGGAGCTCCCCTCCAGATGTCCCGCCGCCCTTTCCAGCACGTCTTCGTCCGTGGTGTGGTAGACGGGAATCTTCACGCCTATCTTCGGGATCTCCACATAGCCCATCATGCCGTCCCCGGTGAGATTCAGGCAGGACATGTATTCTTCACTGGGTTCTTCCCGGCTGGCCGCCTCGGCAAAGGAATCCGGGAGCACATAGGGCAATAAGTTTTCATTGTAGGCCAGCGCAGCCGCCTTCTCCCCCGCGTAATCGATTTTCCCCTCAGAGGACTGTACCGCCACCTCCTCATCGTAGGTGGAAATCAGCTTGCTCTGACGATAATCGTTCCATTCGTTGGAGATGAGGGGATACAGCAGCAGGGACAGACCAGCCAGGAAAAGCAGGGGAAATATGAATTTTATGAGCTTGTTTTTCATCCGGGCTCTCCTTGTTGTTGTATGTATTGCATCTCTCATTTTCAAGGACCGTCCAGGCAGCCGAGACTGCCTGAACGGAACCTGATTTCATCTTTGGTACTTTGACCGGGGCGCGTATTGCGGACGCTTCCCAGAGCCAGTGCTTATCTTTCGTATGTAGCAGTTTGCCTATTATTTCTCAGCCTTTCTGCGTGTGGCGAAGAAGAGGCCTGCTGCAATGATCATGATGGCGCAGCCGCCGATGGTGAAGATTGTGGTACCGATGCCGCCGGTGGAGGGAAGCTGGGCCAGTTTGGTGTTCTTGATTCCGGTAACACCCAGTTGAGTCTTATCGATAGTCGTTACTTTCGTTCCCTCAGAGGACGTATAGGTTGCTGTATAAGTGGAAGTCGCTTCATTATCAATCTTGATTGTATAAGATTTCAGTTTCCCCTTATTTTCCTCCGGCTTTGTATAATACTCGGCTGTAATCTCCACATCATGCTCTTTGGGGTCAAGGGAATAGCCTGCAGGTGCCTCTGTCTCAACCAGCACATATTTGCCGGCATCCAGGCCAGTGAAGCTCAGGCTGCCATCCTTCCCCGAGGTAGCCGCATAAACATGTGATGCATCTAAAGACCCATCTTCGTTCTTTTTCCGAAGTTCAAACTTTGCACCCTCCAGAGGGCTTGTAACGGTAACTGTCTCACCCTCAACAACTGCTGTGCCGTTTTCATCCAGCTTATACAGTTCCTGGGTCTTCTCGCTATCGGAGCCGTTCAGAGCCGCATCGATACCAAAGGTGTAGTGGTATGTGGTATCTTCTTTTTCCTTCAAATTTGCCTCGGGTTCAGGATTATTGCTGTACTCAAGCTTTGCGGTATTCGTGTTGGCATCAAAGTTGATTCCTGCCTTCTCGTTCAATTCGGCATCATACTTGATGACAATGTATTGGTTCTGATTCGCTTTGATATAGGCAGTTGCAAAGATTACTTTGAATGTCTTGCTGTCAGGTGTAAAGGCCGGATTAACCGTATAGTTCTCCTCTGAGATTTCCGTCAGCGTTTCCTCTCCCTCTGCCGTCTCAGTCTTTTCATAAACCTTAAGCGTATCTGCCTTATAGGTCAGTCCTTCGCTGATGATATCGCTTATATTGAACTTGGGATCCGTGTACTGGGCACTGTAAGAAGGCATCTGTGTATCAATCCTGAATGATACAGTATCGCCAATGGCAACGTCATCGCCATGGTCGTTCCCGCTTCCAGAATCTACAATCGTCTTCTCCACCTTAGGCTCGGAAGACTTTACAAAGCCATTCTGTGCAAGCAATGTCCAGTTGCTCGTGGCATCTAACTCTTCTGTCACCAGTGCATTGTCGTTTCCGGCCCCTGTCGTGGTGTAATAAACGCCAACCAGCATTGGATTGTAGATAATATCATTAGAACCTGTCACAAGAACAACATAGCTGCCTGCAGGCAATTCTGCTGTATAAGTAGTACCCCCTGTTGAAGTGGCAATCATGGGAATTCCTTCTCCCAAAGCACTGTTCTTTGCCATATTCGCAAGTGCTACAATCGTATCCTGATCAATATTAAGTGTTTTAACGGATTTATTATCCGCTCCAGTAACGTTAGTGAACAAATCCCTATGGCCATCTCCCTCGGCATTATAGCCTGTCGCATCCACCCAGGAATATCCGGTAAAGCCATTATCATTGTAATTCGCCTTTACCACCTGATAAGCCTTTACCGTAACGCCTTCCTGCTTAATGTTCGTCACCGAGGCACTCAATTTGTCTCCATCTGTTGGCTTAGTACCTGTTGTCGTGCCGCTCTCTTCCGCAAACACGGTCAGACTCATCCCCATGACCATCACCACTGCCAAAAGCATGGCTAAAATCTTCTTCATTTTCTTCATATTCTCTTCCTTTCTTTTATGGGCAATGCCCACGATTTACAGTTACATTTGTGCGTAAACTTTTCTCCTATCCTTCTTCGCACCTCCCTCATGTTTTTTATATAGACCAGCTCTCCCGCCCCAGGGGCGGAAGAAGCCGATTATACTAGATTTATACGACTTTCTTCTTCCTGCCGCAAAAGGCATACAGCAGAGAGCACAGCATCAGCAGCGTACCTGCAGCCGCATAAGTCCCGGTGCCGGAGCCCCCGGTGGAGGGCAGTGCGTACAGCTTAACATTTTTGATTCTCAACACAGTGTTGTCTGCAGAATCAACACTTGCCATTGTGGAATCGACCACCTCTATATGGCCGTCTCCCTGTACCGTGAACGCAACCGGTCTGTTTAACAGGGAATGCCCTGTGGGAGATTTCAGCTCCTTAATGGTGTAGTTGCCTGGTTTCAGGTTATTTATGGTCACGCCGCCTGCGCTGTCCACGTTCAAATCGGTCTGCGTATCCGCAGTGATTCCTACAGGAATCAGCACCCATTTCTGTGCGGGAGTTTCGTTATAGGACCACAAATGAATCTTTTGATTTTCCTGTGCCGTAGCAGCATTAAGATCCAGACACCACACATCTTTCTGTCCTGTAGATGTGGAAATACGAGATCCTGCATCCCAGTCTGTGACATACCACTTCTGGTTTTCATTGGGTTCAGTGTTACTCCAGACATGGACTTTGGCTCCATCCCGCAGATTACCACCATCCAAATCCAGCCATTTCCCGCTGGCCATATTGCGGAAGCTGTAAAGCTCTCCATCCTGCCGCACTTCAAACAGCTGATTGGCGTTGCCAGTCCGGTTCTGCAGGATTGGCAGAGACCCGTCAGCAGTTCCGTTAATGCCTATCACATAATAAGGATTAGATGCCAGCGCGATATAGCATTTCCCTTTCCGGGACTCTTCCCCTTCTTCGTCGTAGAGCGTGTATCCTCTCTCCTCGTCATAGATAAAGGAAAGCGTCTTTCCTGAATCGTCCTGAATCGTAAATATAGCACCAACCAAGGCTTCTCCACTCTCGCCCACTTTCTGAAGCGTCATCTTCGTCTCAGGATAGAATCCACTGTCATGGAACGGAGATTCGAACAGGGAAACACTCATATTCTCTGCCTTTGGCATTTCCAGATTCAGAATGAGGGTCTTCACCAGCTTGCCCGTCTCGTCACGGGAAGCGAACGTATCCGAATCCCGGGTGTCATCCGTACCGCTGTCTGTACTGGTAGCGCTTAAATCCGTAATCTTCGTAGCGCCGCTGCCGTCCGTAAACCGCACCGCGTAGATTCCTGCTGGCAAATCCGTAAACTTGTAACGCCCAGTCTCATAATCAACGGCTTTGTCCGCGCTTTCCGCGCGCACGCTAATCTGTTTTCCGGTTTCAACGGAAATCGGATTATCCGTATTGGGATAGCAGACATTTTCATAGGAGTTCTCGTGCTCCGGGCTCACCCCCTCTCTCAGTCTCAAGAGTTCTACCTTAATACCTGAAATCCGAACCTCCGTATTGGGGTCGTCCTGTATGCCGTCCCGGTTGTAATCCATCCAGGTCAAGCCCTCCAGGGTACGTCTGACCGTAGGCGTCTCTGTGGTCGTGGTGGTATCGCCGCTGGAAAGGAGATTGACAAAATAGTTATTCTCCTTTTTGTCCGCGTCTGATGCTCCCGGATCCAGCTGGAGCTTCAGGTCAATATTGACGCTCTGTCCGGAATCCAGTGTTCCGACCACTGCCCAGGCTACCGGGTAGGGCTGTTCTTTTGTAGCGCCATCCGCTTCCGTCGGTATTGTTATGGTTCCGTCTGCGTTAATAGCTGCCTCTCTCCAGGTTACGATTTCCTCTCTTTTTACATCCTTCGTAGTTTTATTTTTATATTTTGTATCGAAGGTGTAATAAATCTTAATCTTCTCAACATCGCATTTCGCCGGATCAAGCTTCCACTCCGTAAAGGTATAAGTGCCGGTAAAGTGGCTGCCGTTTTCCCCATTCATGGGCATGGTGTCCATGATCGTCAATGAGGTGCCCGTCTCCGCGTTATTGTTGTAATAAACCACATAGTCAATCTGGCCGTCCTCATCCACTACCTTCTGCTTCGTGTACTTGCCGAAGGAGCTGGCGCTGCCCCGGGTCACGGCGATGCCCACTTCCGAATGCTTCTCTCCGGTTGTCAGCGGGTCGCGCAAATCGCCGGGAGCCGCTATATATACCTGATTCTGCAGATTCGTCGTACCGGTAGGCACATCCTCATCCGGATTGCCTTTGGCGCCGATATCCGCCGAATAGTAAATGGGAGCCATGGGAGTACCAATCTCCACGTCCTGTAGCTTCCAGGTCAGGGTCTGTGTCCCGTCCGCATTGTTAACCACGTCTGGCTCCTTCAATGCCGGGATCGGGAATTTCGCATCGGGCGACGTATCCTCAATGATGCTTCCCTGGGTGCCTCCATTTACCGAAGTCTGCTCATATGCCCCTCCAAAGTAAGCGGAACCCGCTCTGTAAGTCAGATACTTCGGCAGGGTGTCTACAATCGTAACCGTAGTGGTATTTTTAAATGTTCCCGGCTGATCATAATAGGTCCCCGGTTCCAGCCTGAAGTCCACCACTCTCTGATCCGCGTCCAGATTGAAGGTCTTCTTATCCTGATTGTTGTTATCTTTCTGCGTCAGATATTTGGAAACCTTCGTCTTATAGCCAATCACCAGCAGGGTATCGCCCCAGTGGGACCAGTCGGAGTTGTGGGTACCGCAGATACCGCTTCCGTCGGGTTTATAGGTTTCTTTTATATATTCTGTAGAACCTTCTATATTTGCGCTCTTGTAATGCCAGTCATGGGCCGGGAAGCTGGAAAGACATGTGCTCTCCTCTGTCCAGTCCGGAATATTCTCCGGATTATGCTTATCATGCTCATACATTCCCTTCGTCCAGACACGGGATGTGGAAGCCAGCATAAAGGTCTTCCCTGTCAGATCCGCATCGCCTCTTACTTTTGCCTTATGGAAACAAATGTAATATGGATCGCTTGCATCTACCGGCGCACCTGGCCCGATGAAGGTGAACAGAATCCCCAAACAAATATGGCCATCAGGTATGTCATCCAGGCTTTCATAAAATACAAGATTCTCTTCATAGGTGGTCAGAAGCTCCTTATCATTCGCCCAGTCCTTTCCGTCCGGTTTTGTAGCATAGCGGATTCGTATATTCTGTTTTACACCGTCACCCTGCCATTCTCCATTAAGGCTTGCGCCCCCACTGAAGTCAGTAAACCAGTCAGTATCGTCCAACTCTATGGCGCTTCCATAAAACTTGGTCAGGTTCGTTCCCAGGTAAAGCTGATTGTCCTCCTCCCTCTTTGCGTTATAAGAGAAGCCGCCCATCAGATACAAATCCGCCCCTACCGCGGCATAGTCGCTACCGTCCCGGTTATCACGCACTCCGGAGCCCTCACTTTTAGGATTTGTGGCGGAGGCATAGCGAACCCTGTTCTGCAGGATGCCGGGAAGGGTCAGCTCCAGGGTACGGGTCTTATCATCATCATCCGTCACCATCTGCACAAAGCCGCTTACTCCCTGCTCCACCGTAGCTCCGCTTAAGGTAGTGGCTCTCAGATCCACGTCTTTCACCGTTGTGGCAAAAGCACCCTGCCCATACGTATTTACCACATCATAGTATGGCTCCTTGCCATGCTCCGTACCGGCGGTTATGGTATTAAACGGCTGGACGATCCAGATGGCTCCGGAGGAAAAGCATCCTACGTTCTTGCCGTAGCTTCCGCTGGATTTGTCACCGTTGATAATCGGCATCTGATCCGGATTGATTTCATAGCCGCTGACTGTGATATGAATCGTCCCCGTCTCTCTCTCCTGTACCGCATTCCATGTTCCACTTCGGTAACAGCAGTTGGTGTCATCATTATCAGAGTACCATGCACTGTACGGTGCATGCGGAGAACAGGCCAGTGAATCGTAAAGCACACGGCCATCCGTATTCTGTTCTCCATATGTTCTCCACCAGTTCTGGCCATAGCTCCACAGAAGGGGCCGATATTCGTTACTGGTGTCAATCACATCTTTTGGATTATAAGCAGTGCCCGATGCCGGTGTATTGATTGTATATCTGGAGGATACCTCCAAGTCAAAGGTAATATCCCCCGTAGGCAGTTCGATACCTTTCAGTCCCTTGGCTTCATTGTCATTGTAAAGCTGCAGTGTAATGCCCAGTTTCATGATACGGCCGGGGACAGGCTCGACAATATCCGTATTGGCAGCCACGTTCCCATACTGAGCCATCCAGGCCTCATCGCCCTGGAACTGGAAGTCGTCTTTATAGGAGGCGCTTTCTTCTATGTGGATATTATACTTGGGAGCAGCCGTTACCTTTACCGGCTCCGCAGTGACGGTCTTTTTCTCCACCGCAGGCTGGCCGTCAATCGTATGTCCTTCCTTTTCACATGTTCCGTCCCATGCGCCTCCTTCCATGGCCGCGCTGATGATGGGAGCGAATTCCTCGTTGTTTTTCATCGCCAGGACATTGATGGTCACATTCTCGCCGAAATCGCCGGGCACAACCGACTGATTGCCGGTGGAGGGAAGCAGCCATTTGTAGCAGGTCAGCACCTGGCACTTCCTCTCCGTGCCATTGATTGTACGCATCTCCGTCGTAAGCACGGGTTTGTATCCTTCAGTCTGATCCATCCAGGCCATGGCCGTCTGGTCGAATACCGCCTCTTTTTCCGTCAGCGGCAGAACGAATTCCAGCTTGACCCTGGCCCTGCTGTAGCTTTCGGAAGCATTCCAGGATATCATGTTCGCCGTAAAATTATAAGTGACCGTATCAAAGGTGCGGACAATTTTGTCATCCGCCGTAGTATCGTTGCCCTGACCTTCCGTTTTATCAAAGGGAGCCGATCCGGTCTTGATGCCGGTTATCTTGATTTCATTTACATAGGCTTCATCCGGCCCCATGGGCTCCCATACTGGCTCCTCCAGCGTCATTCCGCTGAACATGCCGCTCAGTGCAAGCAGGTACTCCGCGCCCTCCACATATTCCCTCAGTTCCTCGTCCAGCGCCAGATAGGCCTCGTAGGCTTCCTGCACCTGTGCCATCAGAGCCGTCATGTATGCGGCATAAGCCTCTTCGCCCGGCGTGCCCTCTGTGCCTCCCGCTTCTTCCGATCCCTCGTAGATTCCAATCTTCTCCGCAATCTCCTCCTGGCTCGGCAGCGCCGCAATCAGCTCATTCAGCTCTTTTATCTTCTGCTGATCCTCTAAAGCCAACAGGCATATATCACTATGTTCGTGCTCATCCATCCCGCAAATCAGGTTCTGCTCTTCATCGTAGCATTCCTCGATATGTCTATGCCCTTTTAATCCGCAAAGCAGACGCTGATAGCAAGCCTCAGCATGCTCGTGCACCTCGTCACAGATCAGCTTCCATTCATCCTTGTCAAATGCAATGGGCTGTTCTTCCGGGTTCTCTGTGGACGGCTCCGAAGCTTCCCCGCTCTCATCGGGAGCCGGGGAAGCTGTCTGCTCAGAATCGGCTATATCTTCTGGCTTCTCTGTGGTCTCCGGCTGGGCTGGCCCGGCGCTCTCTTCCGGCGCTCCCGTCTCCTCAGGCTGGACTGGCTCGGCGTTCTCTTCAGGTGTTCCCGTCTCCTCAGGCTGGGCTGGCCCGGCGCTCTCTTCAGGCGCTCCCGTCTCCTCAGGCTGGACTGGCCCGGCGCTCTCTTCAGGTGTTCCCGTCTCCTCAGGCTGGACTGGCCCGGCGCTCTCTTCAGGTGTTCCCGTCTCCTCAGGCTCCGTTGCTACGCTACCGCCAGAGGGCACATCCGCTTCCGGCTCATCCATGTCTCCAGCTCCATCGCCGTCCCCTGCCTCCGCAGGCTCCTGCCCATCCGTTGCCTGGGGCATATCCTCTACGGTCGCGCCGTCCGAACCATTCTCCTCCGAATCCACTGCCTCCTGCACACCCTCTGTCTCGGAGAACGCAGCCACATCATATGTCCCATCTCCATATCCACAGGCCAGCACCTTTTTGTAGCAGCCCTCATTATGCTCCTCCATCCCGCAGCCAGCCATTGAGACCTCTCCGTAGCAATTTCCGTCGTGGGCATGGCCGTCGCTTCCATCCTGTCCGCACACCAGCCGCTCCTGGTAGCAGTCGTCCCCATGCTCTGCCAGCTCGCAGACAGCCAATCTGCCATAGCATCCATCAACATGCTGATGTCCGTCTTCCCCGCCAGCGCTGGCTGCCACATACGTAGACCCGTTGGAGAGCACTATGCATACCACCAGCAGGATGCTCAGATACTTCCGGATGGCTCCTCTTTTCTTCTTGTCTACATGGAGTTTCATATGCTTCGTCCTCCTTTTCATTCTCCCAGAATCTCATCAATCAGCTGCATCAGCTCAATGCTGCTGTGGAATACGGTCTCTATGTCTTCATCCTGCCATATCAGCCTGCCCTGCCAGGTGTAGTGCTCCCGGAAGAGAATCTGTATCCGGAAGGCCGCCATGTGCGTCCCGGCGTCTCCATCCCCCCTGACGAGGGGCAGCGGGCATCCGGGGCAGTCCTCTAGATCCAACAGGCTGTTCAGAATCAGAATCAGCTGCGACAGGCTTTCGATATTCACTTTTTGATCCAACCGCGGATGCTGCAGACAGCCATCCATGATACCGTTGCGGTAGGACATTACCGTGACCAGCGCCTCCCGGCTCTGGCAGGGGGTCATTTTCCCTCGAAGCATCATGCCCTTGCCCACCTCTTCCTGTTGATTACGGTTCCTACTTTACCAGCCATCTGTTAGCTGGCTGTTAGTTTTCATCAGAAAAGCGGCACAAATTTCCGGTAAATATTCTCGAAAAAGCATTGCTCTTGTGCGTACAATGTAATATGATGAAGTCGTACTAAGTCCATATCGCTATGAAAGGAGTTCATGACTATGTCAAAATCCGCAAATTTATACGCAAGGATAGAACCGGATGTAAAGGAGCAGGCAGAGCGCATCTTATCGGCACTTGGCATCCCGGCTTCAAACGCCATCAATATGTTTTATAAACAAATCATCATGCGCCGCGGGCTTCCCTTCGATGTGAAAATTCCAACGGCTAGTCCTGTGGATATAAGCACCTTATCTGAAGAGCAAATCAACGCAGAACTGGAGAAAGGATATGCGGATATGAGCGCGGGACGAACCAAAGACGCGCGACAGGCCTTTGCCGATATTCGCAAGGACTATAATCTATGACTTTTTCTGTTGAATTGACAGCGCAAGCAGACAATGATTTACGGTCAATAATAGCAGCTGTTATTCAAGCAGTAGTCAGCCGTTTGATTCCAAAAAGGGATGTCACTGGCTTTAGCGCCGCGGCATCCCTTTTATGGAGTTTCACTGTATTTATACTGCACACCGGTTAAATTTGCAGTGCAACCCGACTGTAGACCGCCAGCCAGGTACTTTCCCGGAGACACTACTGTAAATCCTGGCGGTCTGCAGTATACGATTCCGCCCTTTTCCCTGTCCCCAGATTCACCACCCTGTAACTCAGCTTCGCAGTGGAATGCCGATACGTTCTGTGGAACGCGCAGTCGATGCGGCTGGCCACCAGCCTGGCGTTCTCCTCGTCGGCTCCCGTCAGCATCAGGATGTAGGATCCGGCCTCCAGCCTGGCGATGGGGTCTCCTGTCCGCAGCTTCTCCAGCAGAATGCGCTCCAGTCTCCTGCCGTCCGTGGTGGGCACCGCTCCCCGGCCCAGGCTGATGATGACCAGGGAGGAGGTCTGCCCGGAGCGGGACATGTGCCGCCGTTCCAGGGCCACGATGCTCTGGAAAGTGGCGAAGGTGCAGAAGAACGCATGGGAATCCTCTTCCCCCTCGCACACCAGTTTGAAGATATCCTCGTAGTCAACTCCCGTCTTGCGCAGGCCTGCCGCCAGGGTGTGGAGCTGTTCGATGCGCTCTGTAGGCGGCATGCCGTATTCCTGGAGCATCCTGTCCCGGAAGCTTTCGTATTTCTCCACAGCCTGCCCCGCCTTGCCCAGCGCGATGAGGGCCTGCATCTGGTAGGCCGTGAAATCCTCTATGCTGAAGTCCACACTGTATGCCTGGCCGCAGACCGCCAATAGCTCCATCCACTGTTCCTTTTTGTAATACATGGGGAGCAGGGCCTGGCAGGCGTCCAGATAGAGAGTCCGATAGTACTGCCGCTGGCTCCTGGCCCAGTCCGAGTCGTTGCCGGACAGGAAATCCCCTCTGTAGAGGGATGCCGCCCGGCCCAGCAGCCCACACCTCTCCTCCCCGGCGGCCCGCTTGGACTCCAGACAGTCCGACTCCATCCGTTCCGTATCCAGCTCCAGGCGGACTCCCGGACTCCAGGCGTAGCCGTCCGGAAGGGTCAGGAACACTTTCCCCTGTTCCGGGAACATGGCTTTCAGGAGGCTGCGCACCTTAAAGAGCATGTTCCGCAGGGCGTTGGCCGGGTCGCTGCTATTGTCCCCCCAGAACTGTTCTATCAGCTCCTCCGAGGAGATGTTCCGGCCATGGTTCACTACCAGGTACTGCAGGAAAGACAGGGCCTTCTTCCCTAGCTTTCCAAGCATCGGCCCGTTCCTGGCCCTCTCCTCCTCTGTGCCGCCGCAGGTGAACGCACCCAGCAGGCCAAAGTGTAAGACATTCCTTTTTTCCATATTCATCTGCCGCAGACATCCGTCCGGGGGCTCTTTCCGCCCGGGCCCTGCTTCCGGTCTCCTCCTTCCCCTGAAGCATCCTCGCCTGTCCCGCCGCCTTCGGCCATCCCCACCCGTTCCAGGAACGCATCGTAGATCTCCTCCCCCGCCTGTCTGGCTCTCACCGCGCTTTCCAGCTCGTGGAAGGCGCCCAGGTACTTCGTCCTGCCCTGGAAGGTGATCTGCGCCACCCACAGGTTCCTCCGCTTGTCGTAGTACACGCCGTTGTGGCCGCTGGTGTTGGATTTCAGCAGCCGTCCGCTCTTCACGGCCTGGAGCATGGTGACGGAAGTGCCCTCCATCAGCTTCAGGTTGTCCCGGTAGGTCACGGCCTGGAGGCAGCCGCAGCTCCTGGTCTTGCCGGTCTGGAGCAGGCTCTGGCCCACGGTGGTCTCCCTGCCGCAGTCGCAGACGCATTTCCATCGGTGCATCCCGCCCTCCTTGCCGGCGTATTCCACCACGGTGAGCCTGCCGAAGCGTTTTCCCTGAAATTCCTTCAGGGGCGGGTGGGACAGGCAGCCGCAGCTCTTCCGGGAGCCGCCGGTGAGCCTGCCCAGCTCCGCAGTCACTTCGTTGCCGCAGTCGCAGCGGCACAGCCACATGGTGTCCCCGTTGCGTCCCCGGCCTTCGGTAGGTCTGACGGCCACAAGCCTGCCGAACCGTTCTCCTGTGATGTCCCGCTGGCCGGGCCGCACCAGGGTGCCGCAGCCGCAGTCCCGCACTGTGCCCCGCCGTAGGCAGCGGGTGTCCAGGAAGATCTCCCCGCCGCAGCCGCAGCGGCATCTCCAGACCATGTAGCCGCTTTTGCGCCGGCCGGTGGGCTCCTCCACGGTGAGCCTGCCCACCTGGTAGCCTATCTGAATCTCGCCCAAAAGTATCCCCTCTTTTCTTGCTCCTCCATATCGCATAACGCTCCCGCATTTTGGGTATAAGAAATCCCTCCGGGATGACGCAAAGGGCCGCGCTCTGCGACATGGAGAAACGGAGATGCCAAAAAGGCTTTGGGCGTA